>JBAQPI010000073.1:0-5969 GCA_049305635.1 Rhodoglobus sp.
CCTCCACCCCGATCCGGCGCTCGAGGCGCTCCACGCGGGCGAGGGTGCCGCGCTGGCTGTCGTCGCTGGCGGGCACGAGGATGCGCGCGGCCATGAGCTCGAGGTGCAACCGCGGCGAGGTGGCGCCGGTCATCTCCGTGAGGGCCGTGTTCACCGCATCCGCCGCCCTGGAGAGCTCGGCGGTGCCGAACGTCGCCGCCTGCGCGGTCATGCGGTCGAGCTGGTCCTGCGGCACGCCGCGCAGCACCGCCGCCGCATTGCCCGAGGTCGCCGCCACGACGATGAGGTCCCGCAGGCGCTCTAGCAGGTCCTCGACGAAGCGGCGAGGGTCCTGGCCGGTCTGGATGACGCGATCGATCGCGGAGAAGACGGCCGCGGCATCCCGGGCGCCGAAGGCCTCGACGACCTCATCGAGCAGCGCGCCGTGCGTGTAGCCGAGCAGCGCGACGGCGCGCTCGTACCCGATCGTGGAGCCCTCCGAGCCGGCCATGAGCTGGTCCAGCAGCGAGAGGGTGTCGCGCACCGATCCGCCGCCGGCGCGCACGACGAGCGGGAGCACGCCCGGCTCGACCTCGATGCCCTCGGAGGTGCACAGCTGCTGCACGTAGTCGAGCATCTGCGCGGGCGGCACCAGCCGGAACGGGTAGTGGTGCGTGCGCGAGCGGATCGTGCCGATGACCTTCTCGGGCTCGGTCGTCGCGAAGATGAACTTCACGTGCTCCGGCGGCTCCTCGACGATCTTCAGCAAGGCGTTGAAACCCTGCGGGGTGACCATGTGCGCCTCGTCGAGGATGAAGATCTTGTAGCGGTCGCGGGCCGGCGCGAACACCGCGCGCTCGCGCAGGTCGCGGGCGTCATCGACGCCATTGTGGGATGCCGCGTCGATCTCGACCACGTCGAGCGAGCCGCCGCCGTCCCGGCTCAGCTCCACGCAGGAGGGGCACACCCCGCACGGGGTGTCCGTGGGGCCCTCGGCGCAGTTGAGGCAGCGGGCCAGGATGCGCGCGCTCGTCGTCTTGCCGCATCCCCTCGGCCCGCTGAACAGGTAGGCGTGGTTGACCCGGTCGGTGCGCAGCGCGGTGCGCAGCGGATCGGTCACCTGGGACTGGCCGATGAGCTCGGCGAACGTCTCCGGCCGGTAACGGCGGTACAGGGCAGCGACCACGCGTCCAGCGTAGCCGCGCCGTGCGACACGTGCGGCGGACTGTGCGCGCCGCACGGTGTTGCGTCCTCGTGCACGGATCGGGAGCGACACGCCGAGCGCGGGGGCCGACACGCCGTGCGCCGGCGGAATCCGTGCAGCGCCGCGCGCGGGACCGTGCGGGGACGACCTGGGGGGCCCCGCGGCATCCGCCCCTCCCCAGCCGACGATGCCGGGCGAAGCGCACCCGGTCGCGGCCTCCGCGACCCGCGCGGGCATCCGCCGGATCACCCTGGACCGATGGATGAGCTCTGCTCCTTCGGCCACGTCGCGTCGACCCACGACCTCCTGGCGACGGGGCTGAGCCGCCGCCGACTCGCCGCCGCGGTCGGCTCGGGACGAGTGCTGCGAGCATCCCGCGGCGTCTACGCATGCTCGCATCTCGAAGCGAAGCCGCTCGCCGCAGCGCGTTCGGGATGCCGGCTCGATTGCGTCACGGCGCTCGCGCAACGCGGGGTGTGGTCTGGAATCCGCCCCGCCGGGCTCCACGTGCGCGCGAGCCCCGGTCGCCATCTCGGCGCCCTGCCGGCCGGAGCGAAGGTGCACTGGGCGGCCCAGCACCTGCCCAGCGACGATCCGCTCGCAGTCTCCACCGTGGATGCCCTGCTCCAAGCCATGCGCTGCCTCGACCGCTACGACGCGCTCGCCTGCGTCGAGTCCGCGCTGCACGTCGGCGAACTCGACGCGCGCGCACTACGACGACTGCTGGAGCTTGCGCCGCGATGGATGCGATCCGGGCTCTCCCGGCTCGACCGCGGCGCACAGTCCGGGCTCGAGACCCACGCTCGGCTGCGACTTCTGGATGCGGGGTATCGGGTGCGCACGCAGGCGCATGTCCCCGGTGCGAGCCCCGTGGATCTGCTCGTCGAGGAGTGCGTCGGCGTGGAGACCGATGGTGAGCAGTTCCACGCGGCACGCTTCATCGCGGACCGGACCAAGGACATCGTGATCGAGGGCTGGGGCATCCGGATGCTGCGCATCGGTGCGCCGCACGTGTTCGCGACCTGGCCGGAGACTCTCGCGACGATCGGCCGCATGGTCGCGGACGCGAAACGCGTGCCGAACGGTTGAGCAGAGGCCCCGGAGCGGCCGCGCCCGCCGCGGCGAGGCCGTGGAGACGCGCGCAACTGCACGGATACGGGCGGGATGCCGCGTGTCAACCCCCTGCGCGCGGCGTGTCATCCGAAACTGTGCAGTTGCGAACACGACGGGCACGGGGTGCGGGGCACGACACGCACGAGGCACGAGGCACGGGGCCCCGACGGGCACGGGCGCGAGGCACGGGGCGGGCGGGCGCGAGGCGGGCGCGGCGCAGCGCGGCAAGGCGTAGCGCGGCAAGGCAAGGCGGGGCGCGGCGCAGCGCGGCGCGGCGCGGCGCGGGACGAGCTACACGACCGCGATCGTCTGCCGCGCGATCTCGAGCTCCTCGTTGGTGGGGATCACGAGCACGGCGACCGCGGCGCCCTCCGGCGAGATGAACCGCGGCTGGCGGGAGGCGAGCTCGTTGCGGTCGTCGTCGATCTCGATGCCCAGGAATTCGAGCCCCGCGAGCGCGCGGCGGCGCAGCAGCGCGTTGTTCTCCCCGATGCCGGCGGTGAACACGAGGGCGTCCACGCCGCCGAGTTCGGCGATGTAGGCGCCGATGTAGTGCCGGATGCGATGCCGCCACACGGCGAGCGCCGCGAGCGCCGCCTCGTCGCCGTTCGACGCCGCCTCCTGCACGTCGCGCATGTCCCCGGTGCCGGTGAGGCCGAGCAGGCCGCTGCGGCGGTTGAGCAGGTCGTCGAGGCCGTCGATGCCGAGACCGGCGGTGCGCGCGAGGTGCAGCAGCACCCCGGGGTCGATGTCGCCGGAGCGTGTGCCCATCACGAGCCCCTCGAGCGGCGTGAGCCCCATCGAGGTGTCGATCGAGAGCCCGCCGCGCACCGCGGTGATCGAGGCCCCGTTGCCCAGGTGCATGACGATCGTGCGCAGCGAGCCGAGCGGCCGGCCGAGGAACTCGGCGGTCGCCCTCGAGACGTACTGGTGCGAGGTGCCGTGGAATCCGTAGCGGCGCACCTGGTGTCGTGCCGCGAGTTCCGCGTCGATCGCATAGGTGTAGGCCTCGGGCGCCAGGCTGTGATGGAACGCGGTGTCGAAGACCGCGACCTGCGGCACCTCCGGGAGAGCCGCGCGCGCCGCGCGGATGCCGAGCAGGTTCGCGGGGTTGTGCAGCGGCGCGAGCGCCGACAGTTCGTCGATGGCCGCCTCGACCTCGTCGGTGATCACCGTCGCGGCGGAGAACCGCGGTCCGCCGTGCACGACGCGGTGGCCGACGGCGGCGATCTCGCGACCGGGGCCGAGGCGCTCGAGCACCTCGCGCATCCCCGCGGCGTGGTCGGGCACCTGGCCGGGCTCGCCGATGCGCTCGATGATCCCGCTCACGACCGCATGCTCGCCCTCGGGATCGACGAGCTGGTACTTGATCGACGACGAACCGGAGTTGACGACGAAGACGAGGCTCATGCGAGGGTCTCGGCGGGCTCGACCACCGATTGGGCCTGGATCGCGGTGATCGCGACGGTGTTGACGATGTCGCGCACGAGCGCACCCCGGGAGAGGTCGTTGACGGGCTTGCGCAGGCCTTGCAGGACGGGCCCGATCGCGACCGCGCCGGAGCTGCGCTGCACCGCCTTGTAGGTGTTGTTGCCCGTGTTGAGGTCGGGGAACACGAAGACCGTCGCGCGGCCGGCGACCCGCGACTCGGGCATCTTCTGCTTCGCGACCGCGGCGTCCGCGGCGGCGTCGTACTGGATCGGACCATCCACGAGCAGGTCGGGTCGCCGCTCGCGCACGAACGCGGTCGCCGCGCGCACCTTGTCGACGTCCGCACCGGAGCCGGACTCCCCCGTCGAGTACGACAGCATCGCGATGCGCGGCTCGATGCCGAACTTCGCGGCGGTCTCGGCGGAGGAGATCGCGATGTCGGCGAGCTGGTCGGCGGTGGGGTCCGGCACGATCGCGCAGTCGCCGTAGACGAGCACCCGGTCGGCGAGGGCCATGAAGAACACGCTCGAGACGACCTTCACACCCTCGACGGTCTTGATGAACTGCAGGGCGGGGGTGATCGTATGCGCGGTCGTGTGGGCGGCACCGGAGACCATGCCGTCGGCGAGCCCGAGCTGCACCATCATGGTGCCGAAGAACGAGACGTCGGTGACGATGTCGCGCGCGACCTCGAGCGTCATGCCCTTGTGCGCCCGCAGCCGCGCGTACTCCTGGGCGAAGCGCTCGCGCAGTTGCGGATCCAGGGGGCTCACGACCGCCGCGGCGCCGATGTCCACGCCCAGGCCCGCCGCCCGGGCGCGCACCTCCGCCTCGTCACCGAGGATCGTGAGATCCACGACCTCGCGCGCGAGCAGGGTGCCCGCGGCCTGCAGGATGCGGTCCTCGTCGCCCTCCGGGAGCACGATGCGCCGCCGTTGCGAGCGCGCCCGATCCAGCAGCATGTACTCGAACATGAGGGGGGTGACGGCGGTCGAGGTGCCCGTGCCGAGCGCGGCGGTGAGCACCGCGGCATCCACGTGTCGCTCGAAGAGCGCGAGCGCGGTGTCGACCTTGCGCTGCGAGTTCGCGGTCAACCGGCCGCGCGTCTGCACGATGCGCTGAACGGTCGCGTAGGTGCCGAGCCCGGTCGTGATGATCGGCAGACTATGGTCGAGGCCCGCGATGAGCCGATCGATCACGGGCGAGAGCTCGAAGCCGCCGTTGAGCACGATGCCGGCGAGCGAGGGAAAGGTTGCGGAGGCGTGCGCGGTGAGCGCGCCGAGCAGCATCTCGCTGCGATCCCCCGGGATGACGACGATCGCGCCCTCGAGCAGGCGGGGCAGCACGTTCTCCATCGACATCGCGGCCACGACGACCCCGAGCACCTCGCGGGCCACCAGCGCCGGGTCGCCCTTGATGAGTTCGCCGTCCACGGCGGCCATGATCGCCTCGACGGTGGGGGCCACCAGGAACGGGTCCTCCGGGATCGCCCACGTCGGCACGCCGGCCCCGAGGCCTTCGACGATCTGCGTGAGCGCCTGCGGGTCGGCCCGGTTGGCCACGACCGCGAGCAGGGATGCGTGCGCCTCCGCCAGTTGCGGGATCGCGAGCTCGGTGACCTGTCTGAGTTCGTCGGCGGTGCGGGCGCGCGATTCGTCCGGCTCCCTGCCGGTGAGCACGAGGATGACCGGCGCGCCGAGGTTCGCGGCGATGCGCGCGTTGTAGGCGAGCTCGGTCGGGGTTGCGACATCCGTGAAGTCCGAGCCGACGATGACGACGGCGTCGCACCTGCGCTCGACGGACTTGAACCGGTCGACGATGCGCGAGAGCGCGGCATCCGGGTCCTCGTGCACCTCCTCGTAGGTCACGCCGATGCACTCGTCGTAGGCGAGCGTGACGCCGTCGTGGGCGAGCAAGAGTTCGAGCACGAAGTCCGGTTCGCTCGTGGAGCGGGCGATCGGTCGGAACACACCCACCCGTTCGACACTGTGCACGAGGGTGTCGAGCACCCCGAGGGCTACGGCGGACTTGCCCGAGTGCCCCTCCACCGAGGTGATGTAGACCGAACGCGCCACGCCCTCAGCCTACGGCCCGAACAATGCGGGAGACTCCTCGCGCACCCGCCAGAGCCCGGTTACCCTTGCTGCGTCTCCGCCCTGGGGGAGTTGGCCTGGATGGCGCCACGCGAGGAGCCGTAGAGATTGTACCGCTATGATTTCCCGTGGTCTCCGGCTTGTACTGC
>JBAQPI010000074.1:0-7258 GCA_049305635.1 Rhodoglobus sp.
GGAGTGAGCTACCTCCTGGACGTGAACGTGCTCATCGCACTCATCGATCCCCTGCATGTGCATCACGAGCGGGCTCACCGCTGGTTCGGCGACGAGGGCGGTGCGGACTGGATGTCCTGCCCCACCACCCAGAACGGCGTGATCCGGATCGTCGGCAATGCCAGGTACCCGAACACGCAGGCACCCCGCATGGTGCTTGAGAGCCTTGAGAGCCTGCTCGCCGCCGGCCGTCACCGGTTCGTCGCGGATGCCGTGAGCTTGCTTGACCCGCTCGTGGACCGCGCGAGGATGCTGAGCGCAGCCCAGGTGACCGACACCTACCTGCTCTGCCTCGCGGCCTCGGCCGGTGCCCGGCTGGCCACCTTCGACCGCAGGATCGTCACCTCTGCGGTTCCCGAGGGGTCGCGGATCGCCTACCAGATCGAGTGACCGCCGGCGCGCCGCCGGTCCTGGCGAGAGTGTCGTTCCGCACCACCGGCGCACCTCGCGGGTACCGTGGACGCCATGGCTACGAGCACCAGGTCGACCTCGCGTGCCCGCACGCCGTCGAAGGGTGGGCGCGGCAACCAGGCGACCAAGCGGATGCCCGCCCGCAAGCAGGTCGTGATCGAGGAGCCCGGTCCGCTCGTGAAGGCGTGGACGGGCCTCGCGCACGCCGCCGGAGGAGCCTTCCGGCTGCTCGGCAAGGAGACCCTCGAGCCCGGCGAGCGACGCGATGGCGTGCCGTTCCTGATCCTGGTGCTCGCGATCGCCGGGGCGGTGGTGGAGTGGTTCAACCCCAACGACCCGGTCGCGATCGCCCTCGACGCCTGGAGTTTCGGCGGGCTGTTCGGCCGCGTCGCCTTCGCCCTGCCGGTGATCATGCTGCTGTTCGCGGCGTGGCTGTTCCGGCACCCCTCGAGCGTTCACGACAACGGCCGCATCGGCATCGGCCTCGGCCTGCTCATCGTGACGGTGAGCGGCCTGCTGCACACCTTCGGCGGGCAGCCGCGGCCCTCCGACGGGATGGAGGTGCTCGCGCGTGCGGGCGGCCTCGTCGGCTGGGTGGTCGCGACCCCGCTCATCACGGTCGGCACCGCCGCGCTCGCCACGCCGGTGATCGTCGCGCTGCTCGTGCTCTCGCTGTTCATCATCACCAAGACGCCGCCGAACCGGATCGGCGCGCGGCTGCGCGAGCTCTACGCCTACCTGTTCGGGGCGCAGTTGGCCACGGAGGAGGAGCGTGCCGCGGCGAAGGCCGCGAAGATCGAGGAATCTCTGGACTTCGGTTCGATGACCGACCTCGGCCTCGGCGACGAGGACCCGGCCTCGCTCCCCTGGTGGCGGCGCAACAAGGCGAACCGCACCGGCGAGCCCGCCTTCGACAGCCCCGTGATCGCGCGCGAGCTGCCCGCCGATCAGCTCGCGACCGAGGTCGTCGAGCCGGTCCGCGGTGCCGGCGAGTTCGGCGTCGACCTGCTCGAGGACCTGCTCAAGGCCGAGGAGGCGGTCAAGCGCTTCACGGGCGAGATCGATCCCGGCGCGACGGGCCTGCGCGAGGACGGCGCCGGCCTGCTGCCCGGGTTCACCGAGAAGGCCTCCGAGAAGGGCGCCGCGGGGGAGTTCGACCTGCCGTCGTCGCCGCCGCGTTCGGTGTACCGGCTTCCCGCGGCATCCCTGCTCACCCCGGGCACGCCGCCCAAGGCGCGGTCGGCGGCCAACGACGAGGTCGTGGCGGCGATCACCGAGGTGCTCACCCAGTTCCAGGTGGATGCCGTCGTCACCGGCTTCAGCCGCGGTCCCTCGGTCACGCGCTACGAGCTCGAACTCGGCCCCGGCGTCAAGGTCGAGCGCGTCACGGCGCTCGCCAAGAACATCAGCTACGCGGTCGCCTCCAACGAGGTGAACATCCTCTCGCCGATCCCGGGCAAGTCGGCGATCGGCGTGGAGATCCCCAACAAGGACCGCGAGATCGTCTCGCTCGGCGATGTGCTGCGGTCCGGGGCATCCACCAAGTCCGAGCACCCGATGACGATCGGCCTGGGCAAAGACGTGGAGGGCGGCTTCGTGGTCGCGAACCTCGCGAAGATGCCGCACCTGCTCGTGGCGGGCTCCACGGGCTCGGGCAAGTCGAGCTTCGTGAACTCGATGATCACCTCGGTGCTCATGCGCGCCAAGCCCGCCGAGGTGCGCATGGTGCTCATCGACCCCAAGCGCGTCGAACTCTCGATCTACGCGGGCGTGCCGCACCTCATCACCCCCATCATCACGAACCCCAAGAAGGCCGCCGAGGCGCTGGCCTGGGTGGTCAAGGAGATGGACATGCGGTACGACGACCTCGCGTCGTTCGGCTTCCGCCACATCGACGACTTCAACCGCGCGGTCGTGCAGAACGAGATCGTGCTGCCGGCCGGCAGCGAGCGCAGGCTCAGCCCCTACCCCTACCTGCTCGTCGTCGTCGACGAGCTCGCCGACCTCATGATGGTCGCGCCGCGGGATGTCGAGGACTCGATCGTGCGCATCACCCAGCTCGCGCGCGCCTCCGGCATCCACCTCGTGCTCGCCACCCAGCGTCCCTCGGTGGACGTCGTCACGGGCCTCATCAAGGCCAATGTGCCCTCGCGGCTGGCCTTCGCGGTGTCGAGCATGACCGACAGCCGCGTCATCCTCGACCAGCCCGGCGCGGAGAAGCTCATCGGCCAGGGCGACGCGCTGTTCATGCCGATGGGCGCCTCGAAGGCGATCCGCGTGCAAGGCGCTTGGGTCACCGAGTCCGAGGTGCACGCGGTCGTGCAGCACGTGATCGCGCAGGCGCGTCCCGAATACCGCACCGACGTCGCCGTGACCGCCGAGAAGAAGAACATCGATTCCGACATCGGCGACGACCTCGAACTGCTGCTCGCCGCCGCCGAACTCGTCGTGAGCACCCAGTTCGGCTCGACCTCCATGCTGCAGCGCAAGCTGCGCGTGGGCTTCGCGAAGGCCGGCCGGCTGATGGACCTGCTGGAGTCTCGCGAGATCGTCGGTCCCTCCGAGGGCTCGAAGGCGCGCGACGTGCTCGTGTCCGCCGAGCAGCTTCCCGGCGTGCTCGCACGGCTCCGCGGCGACGAGCCCGCCGCGTCCGGGGCCCGGTACGATGAGGTCGAAGGCGACTCGGACGAGGACGCCTGGAGCCTGACCGATCGGGAGTGACCGCAGTGGATCCTGAGCCGCTCTCGAGCCCGGAGCCCCGCCCGTCCAAGCGGCAGTCCGCGCAGGACGCCGCCAACGCCGTGCGGGACTCGATGAAGGGCCGCGTCGCGAGCAAGGGCGACACCCCCGCATCGAGCGGCAACGTCGCCAACATCATCACGGTCGTGCGCATCCTGCTCGCGCCGCTGTTCATCTGGCTGCTGCTGCAGGACGGCGGCCAGAACGGCGTGCTGCGCTACGTCGCGGCCGGCCTGTTCATCCTCGCGATCGCGACCGACAGCCTCGACGGCCACCTCGCACGCAACCGCAACCTCATCACCGACACCGGCATCATCCTCGATCCCATCGCGGACAAGGTGCTCATCGGCGGGGCACTCGTCACCCTCTCGATCCTCGGGGAGCTGTGGTGGTGGGTGACGATCGTGATCCTGGTGCGCGAGTTCGGCATCACGGCCTTCCGCTTCGCCGTGCTCTCCAAGCGCGTCATCCCCGCTTCGCGCGGCGGCAAGCTCAAGACCGTCGTGCAAGCCGTGGCGATCTCGCTGTTCCTCGTGCCGCTGTGGACGCTGCTGGGGGACTGGGTGCTGTGGGTCAACTGGGTCGTCATGGGCATCGCCGTGGTGCTCACCGTCGTGACCGGCCTCGACTACCTCCTGCAGGCCTGGCGGCAGAATCGTCGTGGCTGACGCCGCAGCGGCCATCGTCGCCGCGCTCACCGCCCGGCACTGGAGCATCGCGGTCGCGGAGTCGCTCACGGGCGGCCTGCTGACCGCCGAACTCGTGCGCATCCCGGGCGCCTCGCTCGTCCTGCGTGGCGGGGTGGTGGCCTACGACACCGCGATCAAGCACAGCCTGCTCGGCGTCGACGCGGGGCTGCTCGCCCTGCACGGCGCGGTGCATCAGGATGTCGCGGCCCAGATGGCCACGGGCGTGCGGGCCACCCTCGCCATCGCCGGGGAGCCGGCGCACATCGGCATCTCCACCACCGGGGTCGCCGGCCCCGAGCCGCAGGACGGGCAGCCCGTCGGCACCGCGTACCTCGGCTTCTCGATCGGCGACCGGGTGACGACGAGGCGGCTGCGGCTCGCGGGAACGCGCGATCAGATCCGCTCGACCGTCGTCTCCGAGACACTCGACGAGCTCCTCCGGCTGCTTGCCTGACGACGGGGAATGCCACTCGTTTCGATCTCGTTACATCTATCGAGTTCACAAGCGTCATACAGACTGGAATGGTTATGGTTCTCGTACCGGGAGGCAGTAAGGTGAGTCTCCCAGCAGCAATACCGGCTGCACGACAGTTGCGAAGAGGAGGGTCCCACATGGTTCTGGTTCGTCAGGAAATCGGTGACGTTCTCCGTGACTTCCGCCTGCAGAAGGGCCGTACCCTCCGTCAGGTCGCGAGCAAGGCGAGCGTCGCGCTCGGCTACCTGAGCGAGGTGGAGCGCGGTCAGAAGGAGGCCAGCTCCGAGATCCTCGCCTCGGTCGCGGATGCCCTCGAGACGCCCATCTCGGTGATCATGCGCGAGGTCGGCGACCGGCTCGCCGTCATCGAGGGCGCCGGCAACATCCCGGACACCTTGCCGGACGACCTCGTCGCGGAGTTCGACGCGGACCTCGTCTCGCGCTAGGTCCCAAGAGCAGCACGAACGCCCCGGCCTCACCGCCGGGGCGTTCGTCGTCTCCTGCGCTTTTCAGGTTCAGCTGGCCGCTGTCTGGATTATCCACATGTCGCCGCGCTCAGCCTGAGAAACGAATGATCTAGGTTGGGATGATGCGGCTCAGCGAGTTCCGGACGGCGGTCACCGATGAGTTCGGCGAGTACGGTCGGGTGATCGTGCGTGACCTCGTGCTGACGGCCGTAGGAGGTCACACAGCCGAGGAGGCGATCGCCCTCGGCGTGCCGCCGCGCGACATCTGGCTCGCGCTCTGCGCCGCCGCCGACGTGCCGCTGGAGCGCCGCCACGGCGTGGGGCAGCGCGCGGTGGAGCTCGGAGAATCGCGCCAGCGATTCCGCGCCCCCAGCGCCGGCTGAGCCTGCGAAGCCGGTCCTGGCATCGGCGTGTCCCTCTCGAACATCCATTCGAACGGTGCTAGCTTCTCCATAACGTCTCTTCGAAGACGCGTTTTCCCACAACACGCTCGTCGGTCCGACCGGATGTCGGCCGGCGAGCGTAGCGTGACCACCAGCACCACCAGCCTTTGTCGGGAGGCTGCCGCCCTTGCTCCATCGGGCGACAGTTCACATGAACAGCGCGGACCGACAGCCTATGGGCCGCCACCTACGACGTGCGTCGTACAAGATCGGAGAAGAATCACATGGCATCAGCAGCAGACCGCGAGAAGTCCCTCGAGACCGCTCTCGCGCAGATCGACCGCCAGTTCGGCAAGGGTTCCGTCATGCGCCTCGGCAGCGACGACCGGGCCCCGGTCGAGGTCATCCCCACGGGCTCCGTCGCCCTCGACGTCGCCCTCGGCATCGGTGGACTCCCGCGCGGTCGCATCGTCGAGATCTACGGCCCGGAGTCCTCCGGCAAGACCACGCTCACCCTCCACGCGATCGCCAATGCCCAGCGCGGCGGCGGCATCGCGGCCTTCATTGACGCCGAGCACGCGCTCGACCCCGACTACGCTGCGAAGCTCGGCGTGGACATCGACGCGCTCCTCGTCTCGCAGCCCGACACGGGCGAACAGGCGCTCGAGATCGCCGACATGCTCGTGCGTTCCGGCTCGATCGACCTCATCGTCATCGACTCCGTCGCGGCTCTCGTGCCGCGTGCCGAGATCGAGGGCGAGATGGGCGACTCGCACGTCGGCCTCCAGGCACGTCTGATGTCGCAGGCGCTGCGCAAGCTCACCGGTGGGCTCAGCTCGACGAACACGACGATGATCTTCATCAATCAGCTCCGCGAGAAGATCGGCGTGTTCTTCGGCAGCCCAGAGACCACCGCGGGCGGCAAGGCGCTCAAGTTCTACGCCTCGGTGCGGCTCGACATCCGTCGCATCGAGACGCTCAAGGACGGCACGGATGCCGTGGGCAACCGCACCCGTGTCAAGGTCGTCAAGAACAAGATGGCCCCGCCCTTCAAGCAGGCGGAGTTCGACATCCTCTACGGCACGGGCATCTCGCGCGAGGGCAGCCTCATCGACTTCGGCGTCGAGCATGAGATCGTCCGCAAGTCGGGGGCCTGGTACACCTACGACGGCGACCAGCTCGGCCAGGGCAAGGAGAACTCGCGCAACTTCCTGATCGAGAACCCGGCGATCGCGACGCACATCGAGCAGAAGATCATGGCCAAGCTCGGCATCGGCGTGCCGAAGGCCGAGGCGGCCGCCACGGTGACCCCTGTGGCCAAGACGGCGCCGATCAAGGCCGCGACCCCCGTCATGGCCGCCGAACCGGAGCCCGCGCTCCAGGTCGTCGGGGAATAGTCCGTGAGCGACGGCGAGCGGCTCGCTCCGGTCACGTGGCTGTTCGGCTCCTCCGGCGCCGCGCGACCGGAGGAGCCCTCGCCGTCGACCCGCCTCGACACCGGGCGTTCCGCGCTCATCGAGGCCGAGGCTGGAATCCTGGTGGAGCCGGCGGCGCGCGGCTCCTTCGCCCCGATCAGCAACGTGAGCATGCACGCACTCGCGCGCCGTGGCGTCTCCTCGCGCGAGATGCGCGAGTTCCTGCTCGCGCGCGAGTTCGAGCAGGCGGAGGTCGCCGCCGAGATCGAGCGGCTCGAATCGGTCGGGCTGCTGGATGACGGGCTGCTCGCCGAGACCCTCGTGCGCACCCTGCGCGAGCGCAAAGGGTTGGGCCGTTCCGGGCTCATGGCGGAGCTCAAGCGTCGCAAGCTGCACCCGGATGCGATCGAGGCGGCTCTCGTCGCCGTCGAGACCGACCAGGAACTGGGTCGGGCGATCGCGATCGCCGAGCGCCGGGCGCCGCAATTGCGCTCCTACGACGCCGAGACGGCGAAGCGCCGCCTCGGCGCGTTCCTCATGCGCAAGGGTTACTCCGGCTCGGTCGTCTCGACGGCGGTCGCGCGCGCACTCGAGCCCGGCGGGCCGCGCTTCCACTGAGCGGTGCGACCCGGCACCGCGA
>JBAQPI010000075.1:0-5494 GCA_049305635.1 Rhodoglobus sp.
CCGGGTCGTGCCACAGCTTCTGAAGCTTGGAGTAGGCCTCGACGAGGGCGACCTGCTCGGCGCTGCGGCCGGTGAGGCGCAGGTAGTCGAGGGTCACGTCGTCGATCGGGAACATCGCCGCGGTCGAACCGAACTCGGGGCTCATGTTGCCGATCGTGGCGCGGTTGGCGAGCGGCACCTGGCCGACGCCCTCGCCGTAGAACTCCACGAACTTGCCGACCACGCCGTGCTTGCGCAGCATCTGGGTGATGGTGAGCACGACATCCGTCGCGGTCACGCCCGTGGGGATCGCGCCGGAGAGCTTGAAGCCGACGACCTTCGGGATGAGCATCGACACTGGCTGGCCGAGCATCGCCGCCTCGGCCTCGATGCCCCCGACGCCCCAGCCCAGCACACCGAGGCCGTTGACCATCGTGGTGTGGGAGTCGGTGCCGACGCAGGTGTCGGGATAGGCGCGCAGCCTGCCCGCGACCTCGCGGGTGTATGTGACGCGGGCCAGGTATTCGATGTTGACCTGGTGCACGATGCCCGTGCCCGGCGGCACGACCTTGAAGTCCTGGAAGGCGGTCTGGCCCCAGCGCAGGAACTGGTAGCGCTCGCCGTTGCGCTCGTACTCGATCTCGACGTTGCGCTCGAGGGCGTCCTCGGTGCCGAAGAGGTCGGCGATCACGGAGTGGTCGATGACGAGTTCGGCGGGGGCGAGCGGGTTGATCTTGTTCGGGTCGCCGCCGAGCTTGCCGACCGCCTCGCGCATGGTCGCGAGGTCCACGATGCACGGCACGCCCGTGAAGTCCTGCATGATCACGCGGGCTGGCGTGAACTGGATCTCGGTGTCCGGCTCCGCGGTGGGGACCCAGTTGCCGAGCGCCTCGATCTGCTCCTTCGTGACGTTGGCGCCGTCCTCGGTGCGCAGGAGGTTCTCGAGCAGCACCTTGAGGCTGAACGGGAGCTTCTCGTGCCCAGCGACCTGGTCGACGCGGAACACCTCGTAGTCGGTGGAACCGACTACGAGCGTGTCCTTCGACCCGAAACTGTTCACTGCCGACATGTCGTCTCCCTTGCTGCCTTGCGGCGCCATTCCCGGCGGTGCCGTGGCCATCCTCGCTGCCAGCCGCAACCGCTGCCAGCAAGGCAAGCCTAAGCCCGTCGCGGGGCGGAATCACCTTCGATCCGGCACCAAACTATCTTGATGTCGAGATAAATCTAGCACCTCTGCGCACCCGGTGCGGTCACTCGGCGCGCGAGTCGCCGTCGCGATCCTGACGGGAGTACACCGTGCGCGTGAGCAGCCACGTGACCCACAGCATCGCCGCGTAGAACGGCACGCCGAGCACGAGCTTCAGCCCGGCGAGGGCCTGGGTCGCGCCCGCGAAGTACAGGGGAAGCTCCACGCCGAGCCGCACGGCGAACAGCCCGCACCAGAGCACGGTCGCGATGAGGGCCACCCGCGCCTTGGCGCGATCATCCCGCCAGCCGCTGCCCTCCCCGGTGATGAGCGAGGCGATGACGCCGATCAGCGGCCAGCGCGCCGCGACGCTCGCGAGCAGGGCGACGAGGAACACGGCGTTGATGATGAAGCCGGGCACGAAATTGTCCTCGGCCCGCCCGGTCAGCAGAGCGAGACCGGCCGAGAGCGCGATGCCCGCGATCCCGGCGATCGCGGGCGTCCACGGTGATCTCATGGCGAGACGGATCACGAGGAAGAGCACCGCGATGCCGACCGGGATGAGCACGGAGGGCAGCAACTGCTGCGTGATCGTGTAGACGATGAGGAACGCGAACCCCGGGAGGATCGATTCGATGAGGCCGCGCACACCGCCCATGGCCGCAAGGAGCGCCGCCCCCGTGGGCGCCTCACCGGGCGTCACCCTCCCGAAGCCGGAACGCTGGGCAGCAGCCTGCAGGCCCTCGCGCAGGGACGGGGGCCGCTCCTCGCTCACGCCGGAGCACCCTGCGGGCCGGCCGCGGGCATGTGCAGCGGGATGAGGTCGCGCGGCGGCATCGGCGTCGTGCCGCGGACCACGACGATCGACCGGAACAGGTCCTCGACCTTCGCCGCGGCCTCGGGATTCGTCGCGCCCTCGCCGGCGATCACACCGCGCAGGAACCAGCGCGGACCGTCCACCCCGACGAACCTGGCGAGTCGCTTGCCGCCCTGCTGGGCGGGGACCTCGGCGAGCACCTCGGGGCCGAAGACCCCGTCGACGACGCGTGTCGTGCCGCCCTGCTTGTGGATCTGGTCCACGATCTGCTGGCGGATCTCGTGCCACAGCCCGCTCGATCGCGGTGCCGCGAAGGGTTGCACCTGCAGGGTGGACCCGGCGTAGTCGAGTCCGACGGCGACGACGCGCTTGCTGCCCTCCTCGACCTCGAGCCGCAGGTGCAGTTCGGGCCGCGGCAGGATCTTCACGCCACCGAGGTCCACGTAGGGTCGCACCGCGTTCGCCTCGCCCTCGTCGAGCGGACCCGCGGTCGCGCGGTCGGCGGGGGCCGACTTCGGCTGCTCCGCCCCGGCCGCAGGACCGGTCCCGATGTCGCTCACGACTGCACTCCTTCTGCTGGGCGGATGCCGGTCGAGCCGAAACCGGATGCCCCGCGCCGGCTGCCCGGCAGCGTCTGCACCGGGATGAAACGGGCCTGCGACACTGGCATGACGATGAGCTGGGCGATCCGGTCCCCCGGTTCGATCGCGAAGGGCTCCTCGGCGTCGGTGTTGAGCAGGGTGATGCGGATCTCGCCGCGGTAGCCGGCATCCACCGTGCCCGGGCTGTTGACGATCGTGAGGCCGTGGCGCATCGCGAGGCCCGAACGCGGCACCACGAACCCGACGTAGCCGTCCGGCAGCGCGATCGACACCCCGGTGCCGACCGTCGCACGACCCCCCGGCGCAAGCACGTGCTGCTCGGCCGCGTGCAGGTCGGCACCGGCATCGCCCGGATGGGCGTACTCCGGCACCCGGCCTGAGGCGATGAGCACCTCGACGTTATCTGCCACGTGACGAGGGTAGTGCAGAACGCTGAACGGACCGGCAGCCGACGGGGTGTTCAATGGATGTCGTGCCCCACTATCGCGAGCGGCTCTGGCCCGCCCCCTGGCTCTACGTCGCCACCGCACTGGTCATTCCGGCGAGCCTGCTGGTCTTCCTGCCGATCTCCCTCGGGGTCGGCGTCGGGGTCGCCGTCGCGCTGTACGCGGGCTGCGTGGTGCTGCTGCTGGCGGCATCCCCGACCATCACGGTCACCGCGGACGAGCTCGTCGCGGGCCGGGCGCGGATCCCGCTGGCCTTCGTCGGCTCGGTCGACCAGTTCGCGGGCGATGAGGCCCGCGCCGAGCGCGGACCGGGACTCGACGCGCGGGCGTGGCTGCTGATCCGGGGCTGGGTCGATCCCGTGGTGAGGATCGAGATCACCGACCCTGAGGATCCGACGCCGTACTGGCTCGTCTCGACGAGGCGCCCGGCGGCGCTCGCCGCGGCGCTGGGCGCGCGCGACTAGGAGACTGCTGAACAATTCGGCGGTTTAAGGCGCGCCTCGGTGTTGAGTGGCGGGCGTGGTTAAGACTTGGTTCATGCAGGGTCGTGATGATGGTCAGCGTCAGTTGTTGGATGTTCAGTCGTGGGCTGGGCATCTGTTGTCGGCCGGGTCGGTGTTCGAGTTCCTCGCACAGCATCGGCATGAGTTGTTCCCGGATGAGACGTTCGCGGATCTGTTTCCGTCGGGCCGTGGCCGGCCCTCGATTCCGGCGGATGTGATCGCGTCGGTGCTGGTGCTCCAGACTCTGCATAACCTCTCCGATCGGGAGACAGCGGAGGCGGTCACCTTCGATTTGCGCTGGAAGGCGGCCTGCGGGTTCGCGGTGACCGAGACTGCATTCCACCCGTCGGTGCTGACCTATTGGCGGCGCAGGCTCGCGGCCAGCGCCCGGCCGCACCGGATCTTCGATGCGGTGACCGCGGTGATCGCCCAATCGGGAGCGTTGACGGGGCGTCGCCGCCGGGCGATCGATTCGACGATCCTTGATGACGCGGTCGCCCGGCAGGACACGGTCACGCAACTGATCGCGCAGATCCGCCGGGTGGCACGGGAGATCCCCGAGACCGCTGGGTTGATCGCCGGACTGCCCGGCCATGACTACTCCCAGCCGGGGAAACCGGATATTGCCTGGGATGACCAGACGGCCCGCGAGGAACTGGTCAGCGCCCTGGTCGGGGACGCGCTCACGGTCCTTCAGCACACGGGCACGTTGGAGCTGACGCCGAAGCAGCAGGAGACGGTGGCGTTGCTGGCACTGGTGGCCGGGCAGGATGTCGAACCGGCCGAGGGCTCGGACGGCACCGACGGACGTTGGCGGATCGCGCGGAAGGTGGCTCCGGACCGGGTGATCTCGACCGTCGACCCGGAGACCCGGCATGCGCACAAGTCCAGGGAGAAGAAGCAGGACGGATTCAAAGCACACATTGTGATCGAGCCCGACACTGGTCTGGTCACCGCGGCTGCCTTGACGAAAGCGGCCGGGGCGGACAACAGCGATGCCGCTTACGGCGCGGAACTGCTTGCAACCGACAACAGCATTGGGGCCGAGCCGATTCAGGTGCTGGCCGATTCCGCTTACGGCAGTGGCGAGTTGCTCGCCCAGATCGCAGCAGCCGGACACACTGCGCTCATCAAACCGATGCCGTTGAATCGGGCGGTCCCCGGCGGGTTCACCATCGATGACTTCACCGTCGACAACATCGGCAGAACAGTGACCTGCCCGGCCGGGATCAGCCGACCGATCACCGCCAAGGGGACGGTGACTTTCGGCGCGCTCTGTTCCTCCTGTCCGTTGAAAGCGCAGTGCACGACCGCCGCGCGGGGCAGGAAGATGACGATCAGCCCCCACGACCAGCTCAAACGGGATCACCGGATACGAGCTGCGGATCCGGATTTCCAAGCCGGTTACCGGCAGCACCGGCCCATGGTCGAACGCTCGATCGCCTGGATGGTCCGCGGCGCCAGACGCGTCCCTTACCGCGGTGTCGCCAAGAACAACGCCTGGTGGGCCACACGGGCCGCTAGCGTGAACCTCAAACGACTCCTGAACCTTGGCCTCACCACAGAGAACGGAGCCTGGGTCCTCGGATAGCAGCCCCGAACCCCGCGGGGCTGCCGCGAAGAGCCACTCACCGGCGGGGTCAAACGACGAAGCGGAGATCCAAACCACCGAAATCCGCCGCCGGCAGCAACAACCAGCCCCTGCAGCGATCTGTCCTGCATCTCAACCGATACTCGAACACGGCTTGTTCAGCAGTCTCCTAGAAGGCGATCGCCCAGCCCACGCCGAGACCGTAGGCGAGCGCGGTGAGCGTCGTCAGCCGCAGCGCGAGGACGAACTCCTTCGCTGCTCTCGCCGTGAGCGCGATGGTCGCGGCCGGCAGCGCGGCGAGCAGCGCGAAGTAGACCAGGTAGGCGTTCGCGTAGAAGACCGCGTAGAAGGCGAGGACGCCGAACGGCGC
>JBAQPI010000076.1:0-5312 GCA_049305635.1 Rhodoglobus sp.
CGTCGAGGGTCGCGTAGGCCTCGTCGACCGTGCCGTGGTAGCTGTAGTCGTGCACGAGGATGCGCGAGCGCCCCGTGACCTGCCGTGCGTAGCGGATGAGGCTGCGGTTGGCGTCCGTGGCCGACAACGAGAACTGCCAGGACTCGACGCCGAACCGCTCGGCCAGCAGTTCGGCCGCGACCGCGGCGTCGAGGGTGGGGAGCATGAAGGTCGATCCGCGCTCGAGCTGCGTCTCGATCGCGGCGACCGAGGGCGGGGGCGCATGGCCGCACATCGCGCCCGTGTCGCCGAGGCACAGATCGACGTGATCGATGCCGTCCACGCACTCGAAGTGCGCGCCGGATGCCCGCCGCACCGTCACCGGCCACGGCCCGGGCCACTTCGCCATCCACAGCATCGGCACGCCGTCCGGCATGTGCCGCACGGCGCGGCGCCACGCCAGCTCGGATTGCGGGCGGGCGGCGCGGAAGACCTCGAGCTCCTGCTCCCACAGTGCGCGCAGCCTCGCGCGATCGGCGAACACGGTCAGCTCCTGGCCAGCCGCTTCCGTCGCGCAGCCGAGGTGGTCTGCGCGATGACGACCAGCACGAGGGCGAGCAGGAACACGGCCGAGGCGATGACGTTGGCCTCCGGCGGCAGTCCCCTGGCCGCCGCGGTGTAGATGAAGACCGGGAAGGTCTCGACGGCGCCGCTGTTGAACCGCGTGATGATGAAGTCGTCGAAGCTCAGTGCGAACGACAGCAGCGCGGCGGCGATGATCCCGGGCAGCAGGAGCGGGAACGTGATGCGCCAGAACACCTGGAACGACGAGCCGTAGAGGTCGCGGCCGGCCTCCTCGAGTGCGGGGTCGAGGCCCGCGACGCGCGCCTTGACGGTGACGACGACGAAGCTCAGGCAGAACAGCGCGTGGGCGATGATGATCGTCACGAGGCCCTTCGGCACCCCCGCGGTGAGGAACTGCGCGGCGAGCCCGGCCCCGAGCACCACCTCGGGGGTCGCCATCGGCAGGAACAGCAGCAGGCTCACGGCCGAGCGAGCGCGGAAGCGGTAGCGCACGAGTGCGATCGCCATGAGCGTGCCGAGCGCGGTCGCGATCACGGTGGCGATGACGCCGACCAGGATGCTCGTACCGAACGCCGCGCACACCCCCTGCGCGTCGCACACGTTGAGCCAGTTGTCGAAGGTGAAGCCGACCCACACGATGTTGGACTTCACGGAGTCGTTGAACGAGAACACGAAGGTGTACGCGATCGGCACGATGAGGAACACGAGCGCGAGCACGCTGTAGACCGGCAGGAGCCACTTTCCGAGGGACCACCTCATACCAGGTCCTCCGTGCCGCTGCGCCTCACGTAGACGCCGACGATGACGAGGATGATGCCCATGAGCAGCACCGAGAGCGCGGAGGCCGCCGGGTAGTTGAGCAGGTCGATGAAGTTCGCCTCGATGACGTTGCCGACCATCGTCGTGGCAGCCGAGCCGAGGAAGCTCGAGCTCGCATTGATGTAGTCGCCCGCAGCAGGGATGAAGGTCAGCAGGGTGCCCGAGACGATGCCGGGCAGCGAGAGCGGCAGCGTGACCCTCCAGAAGGTCCTCGCCGGGCTCGCATAGAGGTCGGAGCCGGCCTCGAGGTAGCGCAGGTCGAGCCGCTCGAGCGTCGTGTAGATCGGCAGCGTCATGAACGGGATGAAGTTGTACGTGAGTCCGAAGATCACCGAGAACGCCGTGCCCGTGAGATGTCCGTCGGCCGGCAGGATCGTGAGCGCCTTGAGAGCCTGCACGAGCGGGGTGTCATCGGCCATGAGCTGCTTCCACGCGAGCGTGCGCAGCAGGAACGAGATGAAGAACGGCGCGATCACCAGGGTGAGCGCGAGGGCCTGCACGAGCGGGAACCGTCGCAGCGTCACCCCGATGAAGTAGGCGAGCGGATAGCTGATCACGAGCGCGAAGAACGTCGCCGCGATCGCGTAGCCGAAGGCCCGCAGGAAGTGCGGCCAGTAGTTCTGGATCACCGCCAGGTAGTTCTCGACCTTGAATGCCGCCTGATACTGGCCGACGTCGCCGAACTCGACCGGGGCCTGCAGCGAGGTCAGCACGAGCGAGACGAGCGGGGTCAGGAAGAACAGGGCGAGGTAGGCCAATCCGGGCACGAGCAGCACGAGCGCGATCCAGCTGCGCCGCCGCGGCGCCTGCTCGACGGGGCCGGCGGAGGAGCCGAAGGCCGCGAAGGCCACGGCTAGTGAACCTCCTCGATCTCGGCGAGCAGCTCGTGCCGAGTCTGCGTCGCGATCGTAGCCGTGTCGGTATCCGAGACGAAGCGCGGGGCGGGCTCCGGCTCGTCCAGGAGACCGAAGCCGTGGTCGGCCGTCCAGGAGACCCAGACCTCGGCGCCGAGGTTCACGACGGGGCCGAAGACCATGTTCTGGGCGAAGACCGTGATGAGCCCGATGCCGGGGATGGCGAGCTGGTACTGGGTGGACATCCCCGAGAACGAGACGTCGGTGACGCGACCGGGACCGAGCACGTTGGTGCCTGCGGCGGACCTGGGGGCGCTCGTGTGCAGCAGGAGCTTCTCCGGGCGCACGCCGACCGTCACCACGCCGGTGTGCCGCTGCGCGCGCTCCCGGGGCACCGCGATCTTCGTGCCCGCGACATCCACGATCATGACCTCGCCCTTGGCGGAGGCGACCCTGCCGGTGAAGAGGTTGGACTGGCCGAGGAAGTTCGCCACGAAGGCGGTTCTGGGCAGCTCGTAGAGCTCCTCGGGCGCACCCAGCTGCTCGATCTCGCCCTTGTTCATCACCGCGATGGTGTCGGCCATCGTCATGGCCTCCTCCTGGTCGTGCGTGACGTGCAGGAAGGTGAGCCCCACCTCGTTCTGGATCGACTTGAGCTCGAGCTGCATCTGACGGCGCAGCTTGAGATCGAGGGCGCCGAGGGGCTCGTCGAGCAGCAGGAGCGCCGGCCGGTTCACGACGGCACGGGCGAGGGCGACGCGCTGCTGCTGGCCGCCCGAGAGCTGCTGCGGACGGCGGGCGGACAGGTGGTCGAGCTCGACGAGCCGCAACGCCTCGTGCGCCTTGCCGAGTGGGTCGGGAATCGAGCGGCGCCGCAGTCCGAACGCGACGTTCTCGAGCACGGTCATGTGCGGGAACAGCGCGTAGCTCTGGAACACCGTGTTGACGGGTCGCTTGTAGGGCTTGACGTCGGTGACATCCTTGCCCCCGATCAGGATGCGCCCGCGAGTGGGCTGCTCAAGGCCGGCCACCAGGCGCAGGGTCGTGGTCTTGCCGCAGCCGGAGGGCCCGAGCAGCGCGAAGAACGATCCCGCCGGGATGACGAGATCGAGATCCTCGATCGCCGTGAACCCCGGAAACCGCTTGTAGATCCCGACCAGCTCCAGGTCCGCGCCGGCATCGGCGAAGGATCCGGCCATCAGGCGCCCAGCGATACCCGCTGGAACTCCGCGTTGAAGGCCTGGTCGTCGGACGAGTCGAGCGTACGGAAGATGTGGGACTTCGAGAGTGTCTGCTCGTTCGGGAAGATCAGCTGGTTGTCGGCGAGCTCCGGGTAGAGCTCGGCCGCGACCTCCTGCGCGCCGACGACGGGGGTGATGTAGTTCACCCACGCCGCGACCTCGGCGGCGACCTCGGGCTCGTAGTAGTAGTTCATGAGCGTCTCGGCGTTCTTCTTGCGCGGCGACCCCATCGGCACGACGAAGGTGTCGCCCCACAGGGTGCCGCCCGCCTCGGGCAGCGCGAACTTCCACTTCTCGTAGCCGGCCTCGTAGTTGAGCACGGTGATGTCACCGGACCACGCGATCGCCGCGATCGCGTCACCGGAGACGAAGTCCTGCATGTACTCGTTGCCCTTGATGCCGAGGATCTGACCGGAGAGCACGTGCTCCTCGAGCACCTCGATCGCCTTCGAGAACTCGTCCATGCCGAAGTCGCCGGAGATGTCCACGCCCTGGCCCAGCAGGATGAGCCCGATCGTGTCGCGCATCTCGCTCAGCACCGTGACCTTGCCCTTGAGCTCGGGAGCCCACAGGTCGTCGACGGAGGCGAGGCCGTTCGGCAGTTCCTCGGTGTTCCAGGCGAGGCCGGCGAAGCCGTTCTGCCAGGGCAGGGACTTCTCGCGGCCCGGATCGAAGTCCGGGTTCAGCAGCGCGGGGGCCAGGTTCTTCTTGTTCGGGATGTTGGCGGCATCCAGTTCCTGCACGTAGCCGAAGCGGATGAGGCGGGCCACCATCCACTCGGTCAGGCAGAACGTGTCGGCGCCGGTCTCCTGGCCGAGGGCGAGCTGGTCCTTGATCGTGCCGTAGTAGGTGTTGTTGTCGTCGATGTCGACGACGTACTCGACCTCGATGCCGGTCTGCTCGGTGAAGCGCACGAGCGTCGGGTAGTTGCCGTCGTCGTCCTCGTCGATGTACGCCGGCCAGTTCGACCAGGTCAAGGTCTTGTCGGTGTCCGAGATGTCCTCGGCGGGCCCGGGCGCGCCGGAACCGCTCGGCGCGCAGGCGGCGAGCGCGAGCGCGGTCGCGCCGACGCCGGCGCCCTGCAGCAGGTGCCGCCGTGAGAGCTGGGACTTCCTGGCCTGCAGCACCAACTGGCGGATGATCGGGTCCTCGGGCAGTTGTCGAACCATCGGGCGACTCCTCGTTCTCAGGGTCAGGATTGAACGATCCTGACACACAGGCCACCCCCGCCGCACCCACCAAAGGACAGATCCGCCGCCCTGTAACAAGAACTTCACGAAATCAGCAGCGATGCGCGCGGATCTTGTGCGGAATCCATGGTCTCGCGCACGCACTCCCCTACGCTGGGAGGCATGAAGGTCGCCGTCCCACGCGAGATCAAGAACAACGAGTTCCGAGTAGCGATCACTCCCGCCGGTGTTCACGACCTCGTCGCACACGGCCACGAGGTGCTCGTCGAGACCGGCGCCGGGCTCGGCTCGTCCATCACCGATGAGGCCTACGTCGCCGCCGGCGCGACGATCGCCCCGGATGCCGCGAGCACGTGGTCCGCCGCCGAGCTGCTGCTGAAGGTGAAGGAGCCGATCGCCGTCGAGTACGGCTACTTCCGGGACGACCTGCTCCTGTTCACCTACCTGCACCTGGCCGCCGAGCCCGAGCTGACCCGTGCGCTCGTCGACGCCGCCGTCACCGCGATCGCCTACGAGACCGTGCAGCTGCCTTCGCACGCCCTTCCTCTGCTCGCCCCGATGAGCGAGGTCGCGGGCCGGCTCGCGCCGATCGTCGGCGCGAACGCGATGCTCAAGCCGGGCGGCGGCCCTGGACTGCTGGTGCC
>JBAQPI010000077.1:0-5399 GCA_049305635.1 Rhodoglobus sp.
CGTCGCCGGACAGCAACCGGTCCATCGGGATCGGGCTCTCCATGTCGGCCTTGACCTCGTCGATGGTCGTGAGCTGGTCGGGGGTCTCCACGAAGGCGAAGGCCTCCTCGAGTTCGCGCTGCCACGGGGTGTCCTTCGAGAAGGCGTGGCCCCGCGACGCCATGCGGGCCGAGTAGAGCTTCACGAGCTCGACGGCGATGTCGCGCACCGCCTTGCGGGCCTTGCCCTTCGCGGCGGCCCAGTCGGATCCGCCCATCTTGCTGAGCGCGGGCGCCTCGCCGCCGACGTAGCGGGTGAGCAGGTCGAGCTGGTCGGTGGGCACGAAGAGCTTGTCGCCGGGGTAGCCGCGCTTGTTGGGCGCGTACTCGATCACCAGGAACTCGCGCTGCGTCGTGATGGCGTTGCGGCCGCCGGTGCTCACCTCGCGCTGCACGAGTTCGAGGAACTTGCCGATGCCGTGCGTCTGGTGCACGACGAAGTCCCCGGCCTTGAGCTGCAGCGGGTCGACGACGTTCTTGCGGCGGCTCGCGAGCCTCTTGGGCTGGCGGCTGTCGTAGCCTGCGGCGCGGCCGTAGAACTCGGCCTCGGTGAGCACGGCGAGCTTCGCGTCATCCGATTCGAAGCCGCGATCGAGGGATGCCGTGAGCAGGTACGCGACGCCCGCCTCGGCGTCCGCCGGGAACGCCTCCACCTCGCGGGCGGACACCTCGAGCTCGCCGAGCAGGTCGGCCGCACGCTCCACGAGCCCGTGGCCTTCGGCCACGACCGCGACCGTCCAGCCCGCGCGCAGGCGCCCGGCGACGTGGGCGACGGCGCCCTCGGCCTGGCCGGCGAAGCTCGGCACGGCGGTGGCCTCGACCCGCACGTACTCGTCGTCGGGCTCGGCCCCGGAGTCGAAGGCGCTCAGGGTCCACCACGGGCGGGAGCCCGCCGCGGCCCGCAGGCCGCCGATGGTCAGGAAGTCGCCCGCGTCGAGGTCGATGGGCGCCTCCGCTCCGGCCGTCGCGGCGTTCCACGCGGCGGCGAGGAACTCGCGGTTGGTCTCGGCGAGGGAGACGGCGCGCGCGGCGACCCGTTCGGGCGAGAGCACGGCGATCGCGGCATCCTGCGGCAGGTAGTGGGTGATGGGCACCAGGCGGTGGGCGAGGGCGGGGGCGAGGGACTCCATGCCGTCGACCGGGATGCCCTCGCCGAGCTTGGCGAGCATCGTCGCCAGGCTCGGGAACTCGTGCTGCATCTCGCGGGCGCGCCGGCGCACCGCCTCGTCGAGCAGCAGCTCGCGGCTCGGCGGCAGTTCGGCGCCGACGATCTCGGTGTCGAGCGAGCGCTGGTCGGCGACGGAGAACTCGCGCAACTGCTCCAGCTCGTCGCCGAAGAACTCCAGCCGCAGGGGGTGCTCGTCGGTCGGGGCGAACACGTCGACGATGCCGCCGCGCACCGCGAACTCGCCACGACGCGTCACCATGTCCACGCGGGTGTAGGCGAGGTCGACGAGACGCCGGCTCAGCTGGGCGAGATCGTAGCCGCGGCCTCCCCGGGTGAGCTCGACCGGCTCGATGGTCGCGAGGTTGTCGGCGAGCGGCTGCAGCGCCGCGCGCACGGAGGCGACGAGCACGAACGGCGTCTCGCGATTCCAGCGGGCGACATCCCGCAACGCGGCGATGCGCTTGCCCACGGTCTCGGCGCTCGGGCTCAGCCGTTCGTGCGGGAGCGTCTCCCAGGCCGGGAAGTCGACGATGTGCGCGCCGGGGAGGTAGCTCCCCAGGGAACGGCCGAAGGCCTCCGCCTCGCGGCTCGTCGCGGTGATCGCGAGCAGGAAGCGCGGGCCGCCCTCCCGACCGAGCAGCCCCGCGATCAGCGGCGCGCGCAGGCCGTCGACGAGCGAGAAGTCTGCGCTGGCGACCGCGTGCGTGAGGGCGGTCTCGAAGGTGCGGGCGCGCGACAGGGCCGGGAGAATTCCGTCGAGAGGCACCGCAGAAGTCTAGGCGCGTGGCGCCGGTCGACGATCCCCGGTCGGGTCAGGCGGAAGGACCGGGACCGAGCACAGCCTCGGTGGGCGGCAGGGGGGAGGGCTCCTTGAGCTCGACGAATATCACGTGCGTCTCAGTCGTCCCGGTGTTCTCGCCGTGGTGCACCTGCGCCCCGAGCCACCGCGCCTCCCCCGCGGCAAGCACCACGTCGACGCTGCGCTCCCCCGTCGTGAGCCGCCGGTCGAACCCGCTGAGGGTGACCATGACGCTGTCGGGATGCTCGTGCGGCACGCTCGTCGCGCCCGGTTGGTCGCGGTACTCGAGTACGCGCACGCGTTCGTTCTCGAAGACGACCTTGTACAGGTCAGGGTTGGATGTGATCGGATCAGCCGCCATGGCCACACTGTACGCCAAGGGACTCTCGCTCAGCGCGGGCTGTGGAACTTCAGCTGCGCGGCTTCGAGCCCCTCGGCGGCGATGAGCTCGACGGCGTCCGCAGCATCCACGAGCATATTCGGCAGCACCTCACGCTCCTGACCGGTGAAGTCCTTGAGCACGAAGTCGGCGGCGGGCTGCCGGCCGGGCGGGCGGCCGATGCCGAGGCGCACGCGCGTGAAGTCGCCGGTGCCGATCGCGGCGGCGATGTCGCGGATGCCGTTGTGGCCGCCGTGGCCCCCGCCGCGTTTGAGCCGCACCGTGTCGAAGGGGAGGTCGAGCTCGTCGTGCAGCACGATCAGGTGGTCGGGCTCGATCTGGTAGAACCGCAGGAGCGCCGAGACCGGCCCCCCGGAGAGGTTCATGAAGCTGTCGGGCTTGGCGAGCACGAGCCTGGGGCCTGCGGGGTAGCTGCGGCCCTCGGCGACGGAGGCGTTCGTCTTGTGGCGCTTGAAGGTCGCGGACGCCCGGTCCGCGAGCTGCGCGAGGGCCATCTGGCCGACGTTGTGACGGTTGCCTGCGTAGCCGGGCCCGGGGTTGCCGAGCCCGACTACGAGCCAGCGATCGTCCACTCGCGAAGCGTCGTGCTACTCGGCGGCCTCGGCGGCCTCAGCGGCCTCCTCGGCAGCGGCGGGCTCGGCGGCCTCCTCGGCCCCGGTCTCCTCGCCGAGGTCTTGCGCGGCCTCACCCGTGATGCCGACGATGAGGGTCTCGGGGTCGGTGACGAGGGTGGCACCCGCGGGGAGCGTGACATCCTTCGCGTGGAGCTGTGCGCCCTCCTCGAGGCCCTCGATCGACACGACGACGCTCTCCGGGATGTGGGTGGCCTCGACCTCGAGCGAGATCGTGTTGGCGTCCTGGTTCACGCTCGATCCGGCCACCGACTCGCCCTCGAGGTGCACGGGCACGTCCACGATGACCTTCTCGCCCTTGCGCACCACGATGAGGTCGATGTGCTCGATGATCTGGCGCACCGGGTCCTTCTGCACGTCCTTGACGAGCGCGAGCTGGATCTTGCCGGCGATGTCGAGCTCCAGCACCTGGTTCGACTTGCGCAGGATGAGGGAGACCTCGTGGCCCGGCAGGGTCACGTGCTGCGGGTCGGTGCCGTGGCCGTAGATGACGGCGGGGATCTTGCCGGTGGCGCGGATCTTGCGGGCGGCGCCCTTGCCGAAGCTCTCGCGCACCTCGGTGACGAGGTGGTTCTCGTTCTCAGCCATGCTGATGTCTGTCCTGTTCCGGGCCGTGCGGGCCCACTGTGTGTGTCAACTCGAACGCCGTCAGCGTGAGGAGAAGTGAGCCTCCACCGCGTCGATAACGGATGCTTCGCATCCCTCGCCGAAGTTCAGTGCGTCAGTCTAGCGCACGAGGCCGTCGCCCCGATGCCGGTACTAGCCTTGTCAGGGACCTCGAACGGACGGAAGACACGTGGCACAGGCGAACATCGGCGTGGTCGGGCTCGCGGTGATGGGCTCGAATCTCGCGCGCAACCTCGCGAGCCGCGAGGGCAACACCGTCGCGATCTTCAACCGCAGCTACGAGCGCACCCAGACCCTGCTGGACGAGCACCCCGAGGCGGGCTTCGTGCCCGCGAAGACCTACCGCGAGTTCGCGGACGCGCTGTCCAAGCCGCGCACCGCCCTCATCATGGTGCAGGCCGGCAAGGGAACGGATGCCGTGATCGACGAGCTGGTCGCCGTCTTCGAGCCGGGCGACATCATCGTCGACGGCGGCAACGCCCTGTTCACCGATACGATCCGCCGAGAGAAGGCGGTGCGCGAGACCGGGATCAACTTCGTGGGCGCGGGCATCTCCGGCGGCGAGGAGGGTGCGCTGAACGGTCCCTCGATCATGCCGGGCGGCTCGGATGAATCGTGGGTCACGCTCGGCCCGATCCTGAGGTCGATCGCCGCCGTCGCCGAGGGCGAACCCTGTGTCACCCACGTCGGACACGACGGCGCCGGCCACTTCGTCAAGATGGTCCACAACGGCATCGAGTACGCCGACATGCAACTCATCGCGGAGGCCTACGACCTCATCCGCCGCGGCACCGGCAAGTCCCCCGCCGAGATCGCGGACATCTTCGCCGAGTGGAACACCGGCGAGCTCGAGAGCTACCTCATCGAGATCACCGCCGAGGTGCTGCGGCAGGTCGATGCGAAGACCGGCGAGCCGCTCGTCGACGTGATCGAAGACCAGGCCGGGTCGAAGGGCACCGGCGTGTGGACGGTGCAGACCTCCCTCGACCTCGGCATCCCGGCGTCGGGGATCGCGGAGGCGGTGTTCGCGCGGGCGCTCAGCTCGAGGCCGGCGCAGCGGGCGGCCGCGGCATCCCTCCCCGGTCCGGACGAGAACGCCTGGCAGCCCGCGGACCCGGACGCATTCATCGAGAGCGTGCGGCTCGCGCTCTACGCATCCAAGGTCATCGCGTACTCGCAGGGCTTCGACGCGATCGCCGCGGGCGCGGCGCAGTACGACTGGGAGATCAAGAAGGGCGATATCGCCAAGATCTGGCGCGGCGGCTGCATCATCCGGGCGCGGTTCCTGGGCCGCATCACCGAGGCCTACGCCGAGAACCCGGGACTCGACCCCCTCGTGACGGCGCCGTTCTTCGTCGAGGTGATGGCGAGGTCGCAGAATGCCTGGCGCGAGGTGGTCGCGGACGCCGCGCGCGCCGGCATCCCGGCCCCCGCGTTCGCCTCCTCGCTCGCCTACTATGACGGCCTGCGGGCGGACCGCCTGCCCGCCGCTCTGGTGCAGGGCCAGCGGGACTTCTTCGGGGCGCACACCTACCGGCGCATCGACCTCCCCGGCACCTTCCACACGCTGTGGTCGGGTGACCGCTCGGAGATCGAGGCGAGCGAGAGCCACTGAGATGCGAGAGCCACTGAGATGAACGAGGAGTTCGAGGAACCGGAACTGTCCGGCTACGAGCCGCACGGCGACAAGCCGTTGCGCAGCCCGCACCTCATGACGCTCATGCGCCTGCTCGTC
>JBAQPI010000078.1:0-5519 GCA_049305635.1 Rhodoglobus sp.
CGCTACCGGCCGGACTTCCGCTGGCGCGGCGTGGGTCTCGGTGCTACCGGTCGATCCGCCGCCTGGGTGTTCGGCATGTTCCTGGTCAGCCAGGCCTCCGGCATCGTCGAGGCGCAGGTCGCCTTCGGCGCGTCCGGCAGCCACGCCTCGCTCGCCGCACTCAAGTACGCCTGGCTCATGTTCATGCTCCCGCACTCGGTCGTGACGGTCTCGGTCATCACCGCCTACTTCACCCGGATGAGCGGCCACGTGCGCGACGGCGACCTCGCCGAGGTGCGCACCGACCTCGTCGCTGCCCTGCGCACGATCCTCCTGTTCATGGTGTTCTCGGCGGTCGGCCTCGCCGTGCTCGCCTACCCGTTCTCGGCGGTCTTCGGGGATGCCGCGGCCATCGCCCCCGTCTACCTCGCCTACCTCGTGGGACTCGTGCCCTGGACGATCTTCTTCGTGCTGCTGCGGGTGTACTACGCGGTCGACGACACCCGCAGCGCGTTCCTCATCCAGGTCGTGCAGACCGCGTTCTACTGCGCGGGCGCCCTCGCGATCGGCGCGACCGTGCCCGAGGCGTGGATCGCGGTGGCACTCGCCCTGTGGACCTCCATCGCCCTGATCCTGCAGGCGGTGCTCTCGGCCCTGTTCCTGCGCAGACGGCTCGGCGGCCTCGGCACGCTCGAGGTGACCCGGCACGCGCTGTGGTACCTCGTCGCTGCGCTCCCGGCGGCCGCGGCCGGCATCGGGGTGCTCTGGTTGCTCGGCGGGGTGTCGGAGGGCGCGTTCCCGGTGTCGAGCATCGGAGGAGGCATCCTGTCCATGCTGCTTTCCGGTTCGGTCATGTCGCTCCTCTATGCTGCGGCCCTGTGGCTGAGCCGCAACCCCGAGTTCCGCGCGACCCTCGCGCCGCTCGCGGCTCGGCTGGGCCGCAGCTGATCGCGGAATAGGCCGCGGCTAGGATCGGTTGTACCGGCTGTGACCAGCCAGAAGGAGACGCAAGACGTGCGCCAGGTGATCATCATCGGATCGGGTCCCGCCGGGTACACCGCGGGCATCTACGCCGCGCGCGCGAGCCTGAATCCGCTGCTCATCGCCTCCTCGGTCGAGGCCGGCGGCGAGCTCATGAAGACGACCGAGGTCGAGAACTACCCGGGCTTCGCGGAGGGCATCCAGGGGCCCGAACTCATGCTCGCGATGCAGGCGCAGGCCGAGCGCTTCGGCACCGAGATCGTGCTCGACGACGTCGTGAAGCTCGAGCTCACCGGCGAGATCAAGCGCGTCACGCTCGGCAACGGCGAGGTGCACGAGGCGCTCGCGGTGATCTTCGCGACCGGCTCCGCCTACCGCAAGCTCGGCCTCGAGGACGAGGATCGGCTCAGCGGCCACGGCGTCTCGTGGTGCGCCACCTGCGACGGCTTCTTCTTCCGCCAGAAGACCATCGCCGTGGTCGGCGGCGGCGACTCCGCGATGGAGGAGGCGACCTTCCTCACCAAGTTCGCCGACAAGGTCACCGTCATCCACCGCAAAGACAGCCTGCGCGCGTCGAAGGCCATGCAGGAGCGGGCGTTCAGCGACCCCAAGATCGAGTTCCTGTTCAACAAGGAGGTCGCCCACGTCTACGGCGACGAGCTCGTGACCGGCATCGGCCTCGTGGACACCGTGGATGGCACGGAGACCACGCTCGACCTGGCCGGCCTGTTCATCGCCATCGGGGCCGACCCCCGCACGCACCTCGTGCACGGTCAGCTCGACCTCAACCCGGACGGCACGATCGCCGTCGACGGCCGCAGCTCCCGCACGAACCTCCCGGGCGTGTTCGCCGCGGGCGACGTGATCGACCCCACCTACCGCCAGGCCGTGACCGCCGCCGCGTCGGGCACGGTCGCCGCGCTCGACGTCGAGCACTACCTCGCCGGCCTGCCCAAGTCCGTTCTCGCGCAGGCTGTCGACCAGCCCGCCACCGTCTGACCACACGAAAGAAGGAAGACACATGTCCGTTGCCAAGGACGTCACCGACGCCACATTCGCCGACGAGGTGCTGGGCTCGAAGGACACCATCATGGTGGACTTCTGGGCCGAGTGGTGCGGCCCGTGTCGCGCCGTCTCCCCGATCCTCGACGCGATCGCGCAGGAGCACCCCGACAAACTCAAGATCGTCAAGCTCAACGTCGACGACAACCCGCAGATGGCGATGAAGTACCAGATCACCTCGATCCCCGCGATGAAGGTGTTCCGCGGCGGCGAGGTCGTCAAGACCGTCATCGGCGCCAAGCCGAAGCCCGCGCTCGAGGCGGATCTCGCGGAGTTCCTCGCGTAGGTCGCCCCGTGAAGCGCGCCCTGCCGTACGCCCTGGTCACGCTCCAGTTCGTGCTGCTGGGCGCGCTCGTGCTCGTGCCTCGCGGCACGCTCTGGCCGCTCGACACGGTCGTGATCGCCGCGGCGGCGATTCTCATCCTGGGCGGTGGGGCACTCGCGGTGCTCGGCGTCGTCGGTCTTGGCTCAGCCCTGACGGCGAGCCCGGTGCCCAAGGCGGGCAGTGCGCTCGTCACGACCGGGATCTACTCGGCGATCCGGCATCCGATCTACACGGGTCTGCTTGTGGGCGGGGCCGGCCTCGTGCTCCTCGGCGCATCCCCGTGGCATGTCGCACTGTGGCTCGGGCTGCTGGTGCTGCTGGCGCTGAAGTCGCGGTGGGAGGAGCGGATGCTCGTGGCCGAGCATCCGGACTACCGCGACTACGGCGCGCGCTCCGGCAGGTTCCTGCCCGGTCTCGGCCGACTGCGCTGAGATTCCCGCGCCCTCTCGCATATCCTTGACGGATGACGACCCAGGGCAACAACCTCGACCAGTGGTACGGGCACTACGCGCAGCGCACTGCCGGTCTCGCCGCCTCGGAGGTCCGCGCCCTGTTCGCCGTGGCATCCCGTCCGGAGGTCGTCTCGCTCGCGGGCGGCATGCCGTTCGTCTCCGCGCTGCCGAAAGAGCTGGTCAACGGCGCAATCGAACGCGTGATGCGCGACTCCGGCCCGGTCGCCCTGCAGTACGGCTCCGGCCAGGGGATGCCCGCGCTGCGCGAGCACATCCTCGAGGTCATGGCGCTCGAGGGCATCCGCGCGAGCGTCGACGATGTCGTCGTGACGACGGGATCCCAGCATGCCCTCGAACTCGTGACCAAGCTCTTCATCGACCCCGGCGATGTCGTGCTCGCCGAGGCGCCGAGCTATGTCACGGCGCTGACGGTCTTCAAGTCCTTCCAGGCCGACGTGCACCACGTGGCCATGGACGAGTTCGGCCTCATCCCGCAGGCGCTGCGGGAGTCGATCGCGCGCATCAAGGCGGCCGGCAAGCGCATCAAGTTCCTGTACACCGTGCCGACCTTCTCCAACCCGGCCGGGGTCACCCTGCCGTGGGAGCGGCGCCTGGAGATCCTCGAGCTGTGCCGCAAGGAGGGCATCCTCGTGCTCGAGGACAACCCCTACGGCCTGCTCTACTTCGAGGGGCAGCCGCCGCACGCGATGCGCTCGGTCGAGGAGGACGGCGTCGTCTACCTCGGCACCTTCTCCAAGACGCTCGCCCCGGGCTTCCGGGTCGGGTGGGCGCTCGCCCCGCATGCGATTCGAGAGAAGCTCATTCTGGCCAACGAGGCCGCCGTCCTCTCGCCTTCGTCGTTCACGCAGCACATCATCTCCTCCTACCTCGACGAGGCCGACTGGAAGGGCCAGATCGACACCTTCCGCGGGGTCTACCGCGAGCGGCGGGATGCCATGCTCACCGCGCTCGACGACTACCTGCCAGACCTCGGCTGGACCAACCCCACCGGCGGGTTCTACGTCTGGGTCACGCTGCCCGACAACCTCGACGCCAAGTCGATGCTGCCGCGCGCGGTGAAGGAGCTCGTCGCGTACACGCCCGGCACGGCGTTCTACGCCGACGGCAGCGGGCGCAACAAGATGCGCCTCTCGTTCTGCTACCCGACGCCCGAGTTCATCCGCGAGGGCATCCGCCGCCTCTCCGCCGTGGTCAACGGCGAGCTCGAGCTGCTGACGACATTCGCACAGACCTCGCCGTTGCCGGTCGTCGCCCCCGAGGCCTCGTACAGCAACCCGCCGGCCAACCTCGGCTGATGACGCCGAAGGTCCTCGTCCTCGCGGGCGGCATCTCCCACGAACGCGACGTCTCGCTGCGCTCCGGCCGAAGGGTCGCCGACAGTCTGCTCGAGCACGGCATCGAGGTCGAGCTGCGCGACCCCGACGCCTCCCTGCTGCACTACCTGCGCGAGACTCGGCCCGACGTGGTCTGGCCGGCCTTGCACGGGGCGAGCGGCGAGGACGGGGCGCTGCGCGGTCTGCTCGACTTCATCGGCATCCCCTACGTCGGATCGCGCGCGGATGCGTCGCGACTGGCGTGGGACAAGCCGACCGCCAAGACGATCGTCGCGCGATCGGGGGTGCGAACACCCGTCTCGATCACCCTCCCGCGCGACGCATTCCGAGAGCTGGGCGCCAACGGAATCCTCGAGGAGATCTCCGACGAGTTCGGCGGTCCGCTCGTCGTCAAGCCCGCCCAGGGCGGCTCGGCCCAGGGCGTGACGATGGTCGAGGACCGCGGCCTGCTGCCGCGCGCGATGGTCGACGCCTACACCTACTGGGATGTCGCCCTCATCGAGCAGAAGATCACCGGCACCGAGATCGCCATCGGCATCATCGACAGCGGGGGCGGGCCGGTCGCGCTGCCCGCCGTCGAGATCGAGCCGCTCTCGGGCGTCTACAGTTTCGAGGCGCGCTACAACGCCGGCGAGACGCGCTTCTACGTGCCGGCCAGGATCGGCGAGGATGTCGCGGCTCGAGCCGCGGAGGCCGCGCTCGCGGCCCACACCGCCCTTGGGCTCAGGCACCTCTCCCGCGTGGACATGATCGTCGACGGGGCCGGCACCCCGTGGTTCCTCGAGGCCAACGTGCTGCCGGGACTGACCGAGACCTCGATCGTCCCGCAGGCCCTCGAGGCGGCGGGCCACGATCTCGGGTGGGTGTATTCCGCCCTCGCGGACGCGGCGATCGCCGAAGCGCGCGCCTAAGCGGGCTTGGTGGCCTTGCCGTCGAGCCACAGTTCGGTGGACTCGTCGCGGTGCACGCCGTCGCTGCCGACGTGCTTCTCGGAGATCGTCGGCCCGTTCTTGAGCACGTGGAAGAACGCCATCGCGTGACCGCGGCCGAGGCCGTGCTCGTCCGCGAGCCAGGCGACGACCTCGCCCGCCTTGGTCGTGGCGTCGAAGCCGCGCGCGTGCGCCTTCGCCAGGAGTTCGCGGGGGGTCATCCCCGTCTTGACCTCGATGGTGTCGAGGTAGGCTTGGAATGACATCGGGGTTCCTCTCGTATGCCTGCCGGCAAGATCACGCTACCGACCGAAGCCCTCCTGGCCCAGTTCACCCAGGATGCGATTGAGGTCCCCGACGGTCGCGAAGTCGATGACGATCTGACCCTTGCTCGCGCCGAGCGTCACCTTCACCCGGGTGTTGAGGCGATCGCTCA
>JBAQPI010000079.1:0-2875 GCA_049305635.1 Rhodoglobus sp.
ACCGCGAGAGCGCCTACGAGGCCGAGAACCCGAGGGCGGGCGAGGCGGACTTCATCGTCGCCAAGCACCGCAACGGGCCGACCCGCACGATCACGGTCGGCTTCCACGGGCACTTCTCCCGGTTCGTGGACCTGCCGCCCGGTTCGTAGACCGGGATGTAGGTTCCGCACGAAGAGGGCAATCTCCACGAGGAGTCGGCGACCACTTGGCATTTTGTGCCATGTTCCGCGGACGGTCGCAGTATGTAGCAGCACACGCCAAGGGGAGCGAGCGTGGGGGCTTCCCGCTATCTGTCGATGACGACCCGGCGACTCAGGACCTGACGGGTCTACGGTCCTCTTGGGTGTGTCAGACAACGGTGAACGCCCTTCGGCTGCTGATCGATGATCTCTCCCGCCGCGGGATCGATCGTCTCGACCGTCCGGGTCGCTCCCAGTCCCTTCGGCCAGGCCCGGATCCGCCGTTACTGCGACAGTCCCTCTAGCCCTCTAGCGGGAATCCATAAAAGGTGTAATCATTCTACCTGGAGGAGTACATGGCTGTTTCCCTCACACGCGAGGACCTGATAGTGCACGAGCCGCTGGAGCTTGGTGTCGGCGACTGGATGGTGATCACGCAGGAGCGCATCGACGAGTTCGCGCACGCCACCGGTGATCTCCAGTGGATCCACGTCGACCCGGTCCGCGCGGCAGCCGGCCCGTTCGGATCCACCGTCGCCCACGGCTACCTCAGCCTGGCGCTGGTGCCGATGTTGCTGCGCGAGCTGCTGACCATCGTGGATCAGAGTTCGGGGATCAACTACGGTCTCGACGCGGTGCGCTTCCTCGCGCCGGTCACCGTCGGATCAGCCGTCCGCTTAGAGGCGGCGATCGTCGGGGGCGAGCGCCGCCCTGACGGCGGCGTGCGGTACCAGGTGCGGGCACGGCTGGAAATCCAAGGATCGGACCGCCCCGCCCTGGTCGGTGACGTCGTCGCCGTGTCGTATTGACCCGCGGACCTTTGCCTCATGTCAACACCTCACTGTACTTCCCCTTATTGGGGTGATTATCATGATGATTAAGCCAACTCAGAGTGGAGGAGCAGATGTCAGGAAGCGACCGTGAGCCGGTGGGCTCTCGCAAAAGCTGTCGGTGGGATTCGCGTGTGGGGTGCGGGTCATGAGCGCGGATCGTGTCATCCGGAGGTTCCATGACGACGCCGATGCCGCCCGGTTCGTCGCTGACGGGATCTGGGGCGAGCAGACGTTCGCGGAGATCGTGGATGGGTGGGCGGCGGTGGATGGCGAGAAACTGGCGATCGCCGACCAGACCGTTCGCTGGTCCTACGCGCAGCTGCGCGACATCTCGCTTCGTCTGGCGAGCGTGTTCGTTGATCTTGGCGTGCAACCCGGCGATCCCATCGTCGTCCAGATCCCTTCGTCTGCGTGGCTGCCGGCGATCCACCTCGCCGCCAATCGGGTCGGTGCCGTCTTCGTTCCGATGAGCTCGACGTGGCGGCACTCCGAAATGAGCAAGCTCCTGCCGGCGGTCGATCCTCGCGTGATCATCGTGCCGCGTGCGGACGACGAATTCGATCACGCGGACGTGGTGAACGGTCTCCGGCCCCTGCTGCCGAGCCTTGCGGGCGTGATCGCGCTGGGGGATGACGACGCGGCCGGTGTCGCGGCGCTGGTCGCCGCTGCGGAACCGCTCTCTGCTGCAGAGCAGTCGCGGCGCCGCACCGGACCCAATGCGCCGTCGCATGTGATGTGCTCGTCCGGGACCACCGGCACCCCGAAGGCGTCGATCTGGAGCGACAACAATGTACTTGCGGCGTGCGGCCGCCAGTACGCGTCTGTCATCGGGCTCGACCCTTCGGACACGGCCGTGGGTCTGGCGCCGGCGAACACGGGGTCTACCGGCTACGTCTTCCCGGTCGTCGCCCCCTTGCTGGTGGGGGCATCCGCGGTCCTCCTGGAGAAGTGGTCCCCTGCGGCGGCGTTGAACCTGATCGTGCAGGAGCGGTGCACCGTGGCTACGGCGATCCCGACACAGATGGTGATGCTCCTGGACCTCGACCTCGAAGCGGCCGATCTGAGCAGCCTGAGCCGGTTCAACAACGCCGGTGCGCCCCTGGCCCCCCACACTGCCGAGACGATCGAGAGGCGGATGGGATGCCTCGTTCAGACGGTGTATGGCGCGACCGACGGTGGCATCCCGCTGATGACGAGCATTACGGACTCGGAGAATGCTCGTCGTACTTCGCTTGGACGAGTCCTGCCGGACGAGGAACTGCGCCTAGCCGACGCTCTAGGACACGAGGTTGCCACAGGCGAGGTGGGGGAGTTGTGGTGGCGGGGAGCGAACAAGTCGTACGGCTACCTGAATCAGCCTGACTACGACGACCTGGTGTGGGATCAGGACGGCTGGTACCACTCCGGTGATCTCGGCCAGATCGGCGACGACGGGTACGTGCGGATCGTGGGGCGCACGAAGGATATGATCCTGCGCGGTGGCACCAACATCTTCCCGAAGGAGACCGAAGAGTTGCTGTTGCACCATTCGGCGGTGTCGGCCGTCGCGGTGGTCGCGGTGCCGGACGAGCGGCTCGGGGAGCAGGCCTGTGCGGTGGTGGTGGTGGCCTCCGGCCAGACCGTCACGCTCGCCGACCTCACCGCGTTCCTCACCGCCAAAGGGCTCGCGAAGGTCAAGCTTCCCGAGCACCTCATCCTCGTACCCGAGCTGGCCGTGAACACGGGCGGCAAGCTCGACAAACCGGTGATCCAGAAGGAGGCGGCGATCGCCTTGGGCCGGTGGGTCGAGCCCAGCGAAGGATCGGCGTAGCAGTCTCGGAGAGGAATCCGCTGGTGGCACTGGTGCAATGGGCCGTCGAGGAC
>JBAQPI010000080.1:0-1617 GCA_049305635.1 Rhodoglobus sp.
GCACGCGGGCGGGCGGCGCCGCCTCGGCGAGCGCTTCGCGCTCCCGCTCGTGCCGCGCGGCGATCTCCGCGCCGACCCGGTCGGCATCCGCGAGGAAGCGGGCGAGCTCCCTGCGCCCGGTGCGGCGCGAGCCCAGGCGCGCGTCGATCAGGCTCGCGATCGCGGTCACGGGGCCGAGCGCCGCGAACACGAGTGCGAACGGCGAGCTCGTGAGCAGCCAGATCGCGATGGAGGCGAGCACCGGGGCGATCGTGGCGACGACGGGGAAGCGGTACGGCGCGGGTGTTTCGGGCGGTCGCGGTGCCGCAATGCGTTCGATGCCTGGGCTCATCCGCCCATGATGAGCAGGAACCGGTCGGCCCTCGACCGCGTGACCGGCGAACGGTGGATGCCCGCCCCGGCGCGGCCGGTGGGGAGGGCTCAGCTCACGACGAAGAACTGCTCGCCGATGTCGATGCGGGTGCCCCGCACCACGCGGTAGCGCTTGCCGGCGTCGGCGCGCCGGGCCGGGCGATCCGGTTCGCGCACGACCGTGCCGTTGCCGGAGTAGCGGTCGCTGATCCAGAAGGCGCCGCCGTCCTGCCCGAACTCGAGATGCGTCTTGGACACCGACTTGCCCGGATCGACGATCGTGACGAAGTTGTCGAAGTACTCGCCCGGCTCCGCCACCGGGTTGCGGCCGACGAGCCCTGTGCCGCGCACGCTGACGCTCTCGCCCGTGCTGAACTGCAGCACGAATCGCTCGCCCTTCGCAGTGCGATCGACGATGCGGGTCTCGTCGGTGTCGTCCTCTGCGGCGACGGGGGCCTGGGCCGACCCCGGCGAGGGCAGCACGAGCGGCGGCGGCGCGCTCTCCGGAGCCTCCTGAGGTCGCTCGGGCGAGACACCCCACGGGAACGGGTCGAGTTCCACGGTGTCGCCCGGCCGACGGCGTGCGGCGATGCTCTGCCGCACGAACCCGCACTCCCCGCAGAAGATGTCGGTCGGGGCGAGCTCGGCGCCGCACTGGGCGCAACGATCCCCGGCGACGGCGATGGCCGGATCCGCGACGACGGGCTCGGCCGCGGGCGCCACCGGCCCGGCGGGCAGCTCGGGCTCGGCAGCAGGGCGCTTCGAGGACACCGCCCGGCCGCACTCCCCGCAGAACAGCGCACCTTCGGGCAGTTCAGTCGAGCAGTACCTGCAGTTCACCGAGGGTCTTCTCTATCGCTTGAACAGCCTTCTGACACTATAACCACCGAGCGAGCGCACCGAGACGCGCGCCCTGAGCCGCTGCCAGCGGCCGAGTCCATCGTCGAGCGCGGCCTGCAACTCCTCGACGGTGCGCCAGACGCGCTCGGCCTCGGCCGCATCCGGATCCCCCGGCGCGAACACCGCACGGTCGGCGACCGCGGCGAGCACCTGGGACCGCCCTCCCCCGGCGACCGCGGCGACCTCGCTACGGGTCGAGGATGCCGCGAGGCTCAGTCCATGGTCGAGCACCGCATCCTCGAACTCCTGCCAACCGCCGCGGATCCGGGCGAGCGGGGTCGGCGCCCTGCGCCGCAGTCGCCGGCGCTGGAGCTTGGCCGCGATCACGACGAGGAACGGCGCGAGCAGCACGGCCGCGACCAGGAG
>JBAQPI010000081.1:0-2225 GCA_049305635.1 Rhodoglobus sp.
GCATGGAAGCGGTGGATCGCCTCGATCAGGCCGGGGTCGGCAGCGCCGTCGTCATCGGCGGCGGCATTCGGCTCGAAGCGCCGGCCCTGCCACGGGACGCCGGCGGAGTCGGTCATCAGTCCCCGGCGACGTCGAGGGCCTCGGCCAGCGTGAACGCGCCGGCGTAGAGCGCCTTGCCGACGATCGCGCCCTCGAGCCCGTGGGGCACCAGTTCGCGCAGGGCCGCAATGTCGTCCAGGGTCGCGACCCCGCCCGAGGCGATCACGGGGCGGTCGGTGCGCTCGGTGACCTGGCGCAGCAGGTCGAGGTTGGGGCCCTTGAGAGTGCCGTCCTTGGTGACGTCGGTGACGACGTAGCGGGCGCATCCGGCGGTCTCGAGACGGTCCATGACGGTCCAGAGGTCGCCGCCCTCCTGCGTCCAGCCGCGCGCCGCGAGCGTCGCGCCGCGCACGTCGAGACCGACGGCGATGGTGTCGCCGTACTCGGCGATCACGTGGGCCGCCCACTCCGGGTTCTCGAGGGCGGCGGTGCCGAGGTTGAGGCGCTTGGCACCGGTCGCGAGCGCGGCCTCGAGGCTCGCGTCATCCCGGATGCCGCCGGAGAGCTCGATGTTGACCGTGCGCGGAACCGCCTTGATGACCTTCCTGATCACCGCCCGGTTGTTGCCCCGGCCGAACGCGGCGTCGAGGTCGACGAGGTGGATCCACTCGGCGCCCTCCTCGACCCACTCACGCGCGGCGTCGACCGGCTCGCCGTAGTTGGTCTCGGTGCCGGCCTCGCCCTGCGTCAGTCGGACGGCCTTGCCGCCTGCCACATCCACCGCCGGAAGCAGGATCAGTTTCGGGGTCCTGTTGAACTCGCTCATCGCCGTCTCTCCCGCGGCATCATGCCGCACACAAGTAACCGATGGTAGTCGACCCCGAGGGGGTCGGCTCACAGCGACCCGAGCCAGTTCTCGAGCAGGCGGATGCCGGCGGGGCCGGACTTCTCGGGATGGAACTGCGTCGCCATGAGCGGCCCGTTCTCCACCGCGGCCAGGAACCGCGAACCGTGCTCGGCCCAGGTCAGCCTCGGCTGCGGAAACGGGTCGTCCACCTGCAGGCTCCACTGCTGCGCCGCGTAGGAGTGGACGAAGTAGAACCGCTGATCGCGGACGCCCTCGAAGAGCAGCGAATCCGCGGGTGCCTCGACGGTGTTCCATCCCATGTGGGGCAGGATCGGCGCATCGAGCTCGGTGACGACCCCCGGCCACTCCCCCAGGCCGGGTGAGTCGTTGCCCCGTTCCACACCGTGCTCGAAGAGCACCTGCATGCCGACGCAGATGCCCAACACGGGACGACCGCCCGCGAGACGCTTCGAGACGATCGCGCCGCCGCGCACCGTCGCGAGCTGCCTGACAACGGCCTCGAAGGCGCCGACCCCTGGCACGACGAGGCCGTCGGCGGCCAGCGCCGTCGCGTGATCGGCCGTGAGAGTGACCTCGGCGCCGGCGAGCTCGAGCGCCTTCGCGGCCGAGTGCACGTTGCCTGAGCCGTAGTCGAGGAGCGCGACGGAGGGGCGGCGCACGATCAGAGCTTGCCCTTCGTCGAGGGCACACCGCTCACCCGGGGGTCGGGTTGCACCGCGAACCGCAGGGCGCGCGCGAAGGCCTTGAACTCCGCCTCCGCGATGTGGTGCGGGTCACGGCCGCCGAGGACGGTGATGTGCACAGTCAGGGCGCCGTTGAACGCGATCGCCTCGAGGACGTGACGCACCATGGATCCCGTGAAATGCCCGCCGATGAGGTGGTGTTCGAAACCCGCGGGTTCACCCGAGTGCACGAGGAAGGGGCGGCCCGAGACATCCACGACCGCCTGGGCGAGCGCCTCATCGAGCGGCACGAGCGCGTCGCCGTAGCGCGAGATGCCCGCCTTGTCGCCGAGCGCCTGCTTGATCGCGGCACCGAGCGTGATGCCGATGTCCTCGACCGTGTGGTGCACGTCGATGTGCGTGTCACCCGCGGCCTTGACGGTGAGGTCGATGAGCGAGTGCTTCGAGAACGCGGTGAGCATGTGGTCGAAGAACGGCACGCCGGTGTCGATCGAGGACGTGCCGGTGCCGTCGAGGTCGAGGCTCAGCTCGATGCTCGACTCGCTCGTCTGGCGCGACAGTGCCGCGGTTCTGCTCATGGCTCGATCCTAGGAGTTGTCGGCGCGGGAGAGCGCATCGAGGAAGATCGTGGTCTC
>JBAQPI010000082.1:0-1928 GCA_049305635.1 Rhodoglobus sp.
CATCGGCTAGGGCGTCGCCGGGTCAGCGACCGCCGCCGCCCCCGCCGCCCCCGCCGCCCCCGGAGAATCCGCCGCCGGATGACCCGCTCGAGAAGCTCGAACCGCTGCTCGACGACCAGGAGCTGCCGCTCGATGACGACGACGTGACGACGGGACGCACGGAGGATGTCGAGACGGTGGCGAAACTGTGCACGAAGGATGCGTCGAAGTGCCCGCCCTCGAGCCACTCCGGGTTCGGCCGCTGGGCCTCGAGTTGCGCCGCCCACTGGTCCTCGACCTCCCACAGCACGGCGTAGCCCAGCAGGCGCTCGTTGAGCCTGACGACGGCGTCGCGATCGGTCACGTCGACACGCTGGGCACCCTGCGGCGACTGGAGCACGCGCATCCGGTCGGCCTCAGCGATCGTGAGGTACTCGCGGATGCCGAGCAAGTACTCCTTGGCGAGCGCACCCTTCTCGGTGAGCCGCGCCGGCCTCGACAGGAACCCGGATGCCACGACCGCCGTGACCGCCGTGAGGATCGCGAGCCACACCACCGAGCCGTCGAGCACGTCGTTGAACAGCGCCCACGCCCAGACCGGGACGAAGAGCGCCACCGTCCACGGCAGCGGGCGCCGCAGCCACTTCTGCTGGCGCGCGGTGCCGGCCTGGAAGCGCAGGCCATCCGAGGTCGCGTGGAGGGCCGTGGACGCCGGCAGTCCGTAGAGGGAGGCGCCGATGTCTCGACTGAGCGAACCCGGATTGACGCGCTTGCCCGGCTTCAGAGCCGCGCCGAACAGCGTCACGAGCACCTTCGACTCCTGCGCGGCGGCACCGTCGGCGGCGACGAGTTCGATGCTGTAGCGCTGGGCGTCGCCGAGCGCGGTCGGTGCCGAGGGCTGGTTGTCGATGATCTTGACCATGCCGCGCACGGCGAAGTCGATGAGCAGTGCCGGCAGGCCGGCGGGGACGCGGTCGACGATGTCGGCGTCGATGAGCAGGTTCGAGCCCCGCGGGGGCTCGAACTGGGCGATGATCGTGCCGCGGCCGCGCTTGTCGCCCCAGAGCACGCGCCGCACGAACAGCGCAAGCAACAGCTGCAGTGCGGCGAGGCCGAGGATCGCCTTGGGAGCCACCTGCACGATCCAGCTGTCCCTGGGCAGCTCGGGCTGCACGACCGTGCCGCCCTCGAAGCCGATCGCGATCGTGAGGGTGTTGTACGGGCTCACCGGGCCGACGGTCGCCTCGAACCGGCTTCCGGTCGCGTCGCGCGTGATCTGGCACGTGCGGGTGTCGCGGTAGTAGCCCAGGTAGCACGAGGCATCCCCCGTCAGGGCCGCCGCGAGTTCGGCCGGCACGAACACCTGCGCGCTCACCCGACCGAAGGGCTGCGCCCAGCCGTCCCCGTTGATGTCCCAGTAGAACTCGTCGCCCGCCGAGTCGGAGAAGTGCCGGATGACGTCGCGCATCGTGTACTCGATGACGTAGGTGGTGGGCCCGTGCACGAACTCGTCGGTGCCCAGCGCGAGCTCGGCGAAGCCCTCGTAGTCGGAGCGCTCCCAGAACACGGGATCGCCGTGCTCGTCGGTCACCGAGAGCACCTGCACCTGCAGGTCGACCTCGCCGTAGCGCAGCGGGATCGCGCGGATGATGCCTCGGTTCTGGTCGAAGTCCGGGAACCGCGCGACGAGGGTCTCGACCACGCGCAGGCTCGCGTGCCCGTCTTCGATGCCGAGGTGGTACTCGGCGTCGAAGGAGTCGAAGGTGAAATCGCTCGTGTCCCGCGGCTGCACGGGCGAGGGCGAGGGCGAGGCCGCGGCCGCCGTGGCGGGGCCGAGCAGCACGAGGGCGACGATGGCGGCAGCGGCGACCAGGCGCCTCGCGGGTGGGAGCACGGGGCAACACTAGACTCAAGCCGCTATGACGCGCGTGACCGTGGTGATCCCCTCG
>JBAQPI010000083.1:0-4178 GCA_049305635.1 Rhodoglobus sp.
TGCTGGGCGCCACCCTCTACAGCCCGGGCGGCTTCGTGCAGGGCTACCTCGACGCGCTCGCGCGGCACGACGCCGACGGCGCGCTCGAGCTCGCCGGCGTGAGCGCCGAGTCGGGCGACGCCTCGGACGAGCTGCTCGTCGCCGGCGCGATGGGCGAGCTCGGCGACATCCGGCTCGTCTCGGATCAGACCGTGGCCGACGGCTCGCACCTGGTCACCTTCGCCTACGTCGCGGGGGATGCCGTCGCCGAGTCGACCTTCCAGGTGCGGCCAGCAGGCAGCCTGCTCGGCCTGTTCCCCACCTGGGACTTCGTGACGAGCCCGATCGGCGTGCTGCAGGTGACGCCGCGGCACGACGCCCGGTTCACCGCCAACGGCGTGCCGGTGACCGCGCCCGCCCAGGACGCGGCGACCCCGTACCTCGTGTTCACGCCGAGCCTCACGGTGCTCGACCACGAGACCGCCTTCCTGCAGGCCGACGCCGTGCCGGCCCTCGCCTCGGAACCGGGCGCCGGCGTCATCGCCGCCGTCGACATCCGGCCGAACGCGGCCTTCATCACGCAGGTGCAGACGGAGCTCGGCGACTACCTCGACGAGTGCGCCACGCAGGAGGTGCTGCTGCCGACGGGCTGCCCCTTCGGCGAGGAGATCAGCAACCGCATCATCACGAGCCCGCAGTGGTCGATCGCCGACTACCCGCAGGTGACACTCGTGCCTGGGCCCGAGCCGGCGAGCTGGCTCATGCCCCGCACGACCGCCGCCGCCCATCTCGTCGTCGAGGTGCGATCCCTCTTCGACGGGTCGGTCTCGACCTTCGACGAGGACGTGCCGTTCACCACGAGCTACCTCGTCACCTTCCTGGACGACGACGAACTGCTCATCACCGCCCAGTACGAGTGATCAGTCCCGCCGTGCCCGCGCGGCGAGCATGGCGTTATACTCGGCGAGCTCCGCCTCGCCGTCCCGGTCCGCTCGGCGGTCGTAGCGCCTGGCCTCCCGACTGTCGCTGCGATACCACAGGATCGCCACGATGATCGCGAGCGTCACCGTCGGCGCCTCGCCGATGCTCCACGCGATGCCGCCCCCCACCTGCTGGTCGGCGAGCGCGTCGGTGCCCCAGCCCATCGCGCCGTACCAGTCGGCCAGCAGCAGCCCGGTGCCGGTGATGAGGGCGAGGCCGAAGAAGGCGTGGAACGCCATCGTCGCCAGCAGCAGCAGCAGCCGCACCGGGTAGGCCGGGCGATTCGGGGCCGGGTCGATGCCGATGACGGCCTGCACGAACAGGTAGCCGACCGCGAGGAAGTGCACGATCATCCACTCATGACCGAGATGCTCGGTCGTCGCCCAACGGAACAGCGGCGAGTAGTAGAAGACCCACAGCGAGCCCACGAAGAGCACCGCGGCGACGATCGGGTTGCCGATGACGGCCAGGTACCGCGAGTGCACGACGAGCGAGATCCACTCGCGCGCGCCACGGCTGCCATCGGTGCGTTTGGCGATCGCCCGCATCGCGAGGGTGATCGGGGCGCCAGGCACGAGCAGCACGGGCACCATCATGCCCAGCGTCATATGCGCGAGCATGTGCGCCGAGAACAGGTACTGCTGGTAGAGGTTCACGCCGCCGTTGGTGACGGCGAACAGCAGCAGCATGCCGAGCACCCACAGCACGGTGCGGTGGAGGGGCCAGGCGTCGCCGCGCCGACGCAGCCGCCACACGCCGGCGAGGTAGAAGAACACGCCGAAGGCGCAGATCAGCAGCCAGAGCAGGTCGATGTTCCATAGCGTCAGCACGTTCGCGACCGAGATCGGCGGCGGCAGCGGGCTGCCGGTGAGGATCTCCGCCGGCGTCGGGTCTGCGAGATCCGTCGCGGGCACCTCCGGCACGGGGGTCGGCGTGCGGGCGAGCGCGGCGGCGACTCCGGATGCCAGGCCCATGAACCCGAGTTCGGCGGCGACCAGCCACCAGAACCAGCGCGGCGCGGTGGCGGCGTGCCGCATCCGGTCGATCACGAAGCGACGGTGCGCGGCGCCGAACAGCCCGAGCGCGAGCAGCGCGGACGACTTGGCGAGCACGAGGATGCCGTACGGCGTCAGCAGATTGGCGATCGACTCGACGCGGAGCTGCGCGCCCACGAACCCGGAGGCGGCGACCACGATGAAGCTCACGAGCGCCAGCGTCGAGTAGCGCGGCAGGATCGCCGCGAGCCGCCCCCGGCGCAGCCCTGGGCGCACGGTCGTGAGCGCGACGAGACCCCCGAGCCAGATGCTCGCGAACAGCACGTGCAGGAACAGCGCCGTGACCGCGGTGTTGTGGCCGGCCGCGCCCGCGACGTGGCCCTGTGAGGCCATCGGGTACAGGCCGGCGACGGCGAGCGCGAGCACGGCGACGAGCACGCTGAGGTTGCGCACCGCGAAGCACAGCACGGTGACGACCGCGGCGATGAGCGTCGTCGCGAGCCAGGACCGCCCGAGCTCGGTGTCCGTGAGGAACCGGCCGAGGTTCTGGCCGAAGCTCGGATCGAGACTCACGCCGCCCGTGAACGTTCCCGTGTAGATCAGGAAGCCGGTGATCGCGGCGGAGACCGTCCACACGGCGGCTGCGGCGGCGGCGAGGTCGAGGGCACGGGCGTACTCGCCGCGCCCTGGGTCGAGGGCGAAGCAGGTGAGCACGAGGGCGCCGACCGTGACGCCGCCGCCCAGGTTCACCAGGAGCTTGGCGGCGGGCAGGCCGTAGAGCACGACCGGACCGGGATCGACGACGGCCGGGACATCCGCACCGCCGCCGTAGGCGAGGGCGGCGAGCATGGCGGCGAAGGCCACGATCACCAGGATCGCGGGACCGGCGATCCAGAGCGGGCGGGGCACCCTGCAAGCCTATTCGACCCCACCGGGCGACGACCGTGCCCCCGGAATGACGAAAGGCGGCAACCCCCCCGGTTGCCGCCCTCGTGGTATGGCTGGGGACTAGCCCTTCGCCGCGGCCTTGAGCTTGCTGCCGGCGCTGAGCTTCACGCCGTAGCTCGCCTTGATCTCGATGGTCTCGCCCGTCTGCGGGTTGCGCCCCTGGCGAGCCGAACGGTGGGAACGCTCGACGGCGAGCCATCCCGGGATCGACACCTTGGTGCCGTCGCCGACCGACTTGGCGAGCACGGAGAACAGAGCGTCGACAACGCCGCTGACGGCAGCCTGGCTCTGTCCGGACTCCGCGGCGACGGCCGCGACGAACTCGGTACGGTTTAGTGACTTGTCAGCCATGGGATGTCCTCCTCGGACCTCATGCAGTTATCGGTGCAGCGTGTGCGTCCGGAGAGGAAACCCCCCGGAACCGCTTGGAATCTACCAGCTTGACTTGGTGATTCCGGGCAACTCTCCCCGGTGAGCCATATCCCGGAAACGGACCCGGGAGACGCCGAACTGGCTGAGGAAACCGCGCGGGCGACCGTCGATCGCGTCGCGACCGCGCACCCGGATCGGGCTCGCGTCGCGCGGCAGCTTCTGCAGGCCGAGACGTGCGGCCTCGCGGGACTCGTCGGTGCCGTTCGGGTCGACGAGCGCCTTCTTCAGCTCCAGGCGCTTGGTGGCGTAGCGCGCGACGATGATCTTGCGCTGCTCGTTCTTGGCGATCTTGCTCTTCTTGGCCATGGTCTAGCGCTCCTCGCGGAATTCGACGTGCTGGCGGATGACGGGGTCGTACTTCTTCAGCACCAGCCGGTCGGGGTTGTTGCGACGGTTCTTGCGCGTCACGTAGGTGTAGCCGGTGCCAGCGGTGGACCGGAGCTTGATGATGGGACGGACGTCCTGTGCCTTGGCCATCAGATCTTCTCCCCGCGGGCAAGCAGATCCTTGACCACGGACTCGATGCCGCGGGCGTCGATGACCTTGATGCCCTTGGCGGACAGCTGCAGGGTCACGTTACGACGCAGCGATGGCACGTAGTACGTCTTCTTCTGGATGTTCGGGTCGAAACGGCGCTTGGTGCGCCGGTGCGAGTGCGAGATGTTGTGTCCGAAACCGGGAACGGCTCCGGTCACCTGGCATGTTGCAGCCATGGCGGTACTCCTGTTCTGGCTACCGTGACGCTTCCATTGCTGGATGCGGCACCCAAGATCACTTGTCGGCACGCCGTGATCCCCGGCGTTCATGGGGAGGCGCACGTGTGAGCGGGAATGCTCAACCTGT
>JBAQPI010000084.1:0-3439 GCA_049305635.1 Rhodoglobus sp.
GGGCGATCGTGCAGACGCTCAAGGAGTTCCCGAGCCAGAACGTCTATTACGACGAGCCCGACGGCAAGCCCTCCATGGTCACCCCCGCGCACATCAACCTCGGCATCGCGATCGACATCCCGAAGCCCGACGGCACGCGCGCGCTCGTCGTGCCCGGCATCAAGCGCTGCGACACGATGGGCTTCGCCGAGTTCCTCGTCGCCTACGAGGACGTCGTGGCGCGCGCCCGGGCCAACAAGCTCACGGCGACCGACTACGCCGGCAACACCATCTCTCTCACCAACCCGGGCGGCATCGGCACGGAGCACTCGGTCCCGCGCCTCATGAAGAGCGCGGGCACGATCGTCGGGGCGGGCGCCCTCGAGTACCCGGCCGAGTTCCAGGGCGCGAGCCCCAAGACCCTCGCGGACCTCGCGATCGGCAAGACGATCACCCTCACGAGCACCTACGACCACCGTGTCATCCAGGGCGCGGGTTCGGGCGAGTTCCTCAAGAAGATCCACGAGCTGCTTATCGGCGAACGCGGCTTCTACGAAGGGATCTTCGCGGCGCTGCGCATCCCATACGACCCGATCCACTGGGCCGCCGACATCCATGTGGACCTCGCGGACAACGTCGACAAGACGGCCCGCGTGCAGGAGCTCATCAACGCCTTCCGCGTGCGCGGCCACCTCATGGCCGACACCGACCCGCTCGAGTACCGGCAGCGCTCGCACCCCGACCTCGACATCGCCAGCCACGGGCTCACCTTCTGGGATCTCGACCGCGAGTTCGTCACGGGAGGGTTCGCGGGCCGCCGCACGGCGCTGCTGCGCGACATCCTCGGGGTGCTGCGGGACTCGTACTGCCGCACGATCGGCATCGAGTACATGCACATCGCCGACCCGGAGCAGCGCCGCTGGATCCAGGAGCACGTGGAGCAGAAGTACTCCAAACCCGAGAAGGACACGCAGCTGCGCATCCTCGGCAAGCTCAACGAGGCCGAGGCCTTCGAGACCTTCCTGCAGACCAAGTACGTCGGGCAGAAGCGCTTCAGCCTCGAGGGCGGCGAGTCGACGATCGCCCTGCTGGATGCCGTCATCCAGAAGGCCGCCGAGGCCGAGCTCGAGGAGGTCGCGATCGGCATGGCCCACCGCGGTCGCCTCAGCGTGCTCACCAACATCGCCGGCAAGACCTACGGCCAGGTGTTCCGCGAGTTCGAAGGCACCCAGGACCCGAGGACCGTGCAGGGCTCCGGCGACGTCAAGTACCACCTCGGCACCGAGGGTACGTTCACGGCGCCCGGCGGCCGGCAGATCCCGGTCTATCTCGCCGCGAACCCCTCTCACCTCGAGGCGGTCGACGGCGTGCTCGAGGGCGTCGTCCGCGCCAAGCAGGACCGCCGGCCGATCGGCTCGTTCACGGTGCTGCCGATCATGGTGCACGGGGACGCGGCGATGAGCGGCCAGGGCATCGTGGTCGAGATCCTGCAGATGTCGCAGTTGCGTGCCTACCGCACCGGCGGCACGGTGCACGTCAACATCAACAATCAGGTCGGCTTCACGACCCCGCCCGCCGAGGGACACACCTCGACGTACTCGACGGATGTCGCCAAGACCATCCAGGCGCCGATCTTCCACGTCAACGGCGACGACCCGGAGGCCGTCGTGCGCGTCGCGGAGCTCGCCTTCGCCTACCGCCAGCAATTCCACCGCGACGTCGTCATCGACCTCGTCTGCTACCGGCGCCGCGGACACAACGAGGGCGACGACCCCTCGATGACGCAGCCGCTGATGTACAACCTCATCGAGGCCAAGCGCTCGGTGCGCACGCTCTACACCGAGGCGCTCGTCGGCCGCGGCGACATCACGCAGGAGGAGTACGAGGCGAGCCACCGGGACTTCCAGGACAAGCTCGAGCGCGCCTTCGCGGAGACCCACGCGGCACAGACCGGCTCGATGCCGATCATCACCGGCGAGAACGTCGCCGACCTGGAGAAGCCCGAGTCCCAGCAGGGCGAGGGCTCCGGTGAGCCCGAGAGCACCGGGATCGACGAGTCCGTCGTGCGGCTCATCGGCGACGCGCACGACAACCCGCCCGCCGGCTTCACGGTGCACGGCAAGCTGCAGGCGCTGCTCAAGAAACGGCTCGACATGAGCCGCAACGGCGCGATCGACTGGGGCTTCGGCGAGTTGCTCGCGTTCGGTTCGCTGCTGCTGGAGGGCACTCCCGTGCGCATGGCCGGGCAGGACTCCCGCCGCGGCACCTTCGTGCAGCGCCACGCGGTGTTCCACGACCGCGAGAACGGCCAGGAGTGGCTGCCGCTCGCAAACCTCTCCGAGTCGCAGGCGCGGTTCTGGATCTACGACTCGTTGCTGAGCGAGTACGCGGCGATGGGCTACGAGTACGGCTACTCCGTGGAGCGGGCCGACGCGCTCGTGCTGTGGGAGGCGCAGTTCGGCGACTTCGCCAACGGGGCGCAGAGCGTGATCGACGAGTTCATCTCGAGCGCCGAGCAGAAGTGGGGCCAGCGCTCGAGCGTCGTGCTGCTGCTGCCGCACGGCTACGAGGGCCAGGGTCCGGACCACTCCTCGGCGCGCATCGAGCGCTACCTCCAGTTGTGCGCCGAGAACAACATGACCGTGGCCCGGCCCTCGACGCCCGCGTCCCACTTCCACCTGTTGCGCAGGCAGGCCTACGCCCGCCCGCGACGACCGCTCATCGTGTTCACCCCGAAGGCGATGCTGCGCCTGCGCGGGGCCACGAGCGAGGTCGCCGACTTCACGAGCGGGCGCTTCGAACCGGTCATCGATGACGGCCGCATCACCGACAAGGCTGCCGTCAAGCGCGTCATCCTCACCTCGGGCAAGATCTACTACGACATCATCGGCGAACTCGACAAGCGCGGTTCGCAGGACATCGCCGTGGTGCGGCTCGAGCAGTACTACCCGCTGCCGATCCAGGAGGTCAACGCGGCGCTCGCCCAGTACCCGGGCGCCGACCTCGTGTGGACGCAGGACGAGCCCGAGAACCAGGGCGCGTGGCCGTTCATCTGTCTGGAACTGGCCAAGTACCTCGAAGGCCGCACGGTCAAGGTCGCGTCGCGGCCGGCATCCGCCTCCCCGGCCACCGGATCCTCGAAGCGCAGCGCGCAGGAGCAGGCCGACCTCATGGAGAAGGCGCTGACCCTGGGGTGAGCATGCTTTCCCCTGCTCGAGCGGTATGCCGCATCAATACGCGGGCCGCAAGCCCTCCACCATCGGGAAATGCCGCACGTTGAGCGTGAGCAGTTGCGAGTCGGTGAGCTCCGCGGTGGCGGCGATGATGAGGTCCGCGACGCCGATGCCGGAGTGACTGGGGCGCCAGCGCCGCCCCAGTTCCGCCGCGCGCACCGCGATCGGCTCGACCACGGGAATCCACTCGATGAGCAAGGCGAGCGCTGCGGCATCCTCTTCCTCGG
>JBAQPI010000085.1:0-2013 GCA_049305635.1 Rhodoglobus sp.
GTCGGGACCGGAGCTCCCGCACGAGCGTTAGCGGGCCGGCGGCTCCTCGTCGAGGCGGGCGAGGTCGGCGTCGACCATCGCGTTCACGACCTGGTCGAAGTCCCGCGTGGGCCGCCAGCCGAGCAGCCGCTGCGCTTTCGAGGCATCGCCGACCTGCTCGGCGGCATCCCCGGTCCGCAGCAGCGCGTCGTCCACGTCGACGTGGGCCCGCCAGTCCGCCACGCCGGCCCGCGCGAACGCAATGGCTACGAAGTCCTCGACCGAATGCGCCTTGCCCGTGGCGATCACGTAATCACCCGGCTGCGCCGCCGCCGCCGCGAGGCGAAGTGCTTCCACGTAGTCTGGCGCCCACCCCCAGTCCCGCCGGGCCGCGAGGTTGCCGAGCGAGAGCCGATCCTGCAGCCCCCGCGAGATCCGTGCCGCGGCGGCGGTGATCTTGCGGGTCACGAACGTCTCCGGCCTGCGCGGGGATTCGTGGTTGTACAGGATGACGGAACTCGCGTGCACCCCCGCCGCTCGATAGACCCCCACGAGGCCGTGCGCATAGGCCTTCGCCGCCCCGTATGGGGACGTCGGCCGCACCGGCGTCGTCTCGCTCTGAGGAGCGGTCTCGGGCGCGCCGAAGATCTCCGCGCTCGAGGCCTGGACGACACGGATGCCCCCGCCGAGCGAACGCACGGCTGCGAGCAGCTCGGCGACCGCGAGCCCGTTCAGTCGTGCCGTGATCACCGGCTCCTCCCAGGAGCGGAACACCGAGCTCACTGCGGCGAGGTTGTAGATGACGTCCGGCCGGACCTCCGTGACCACGGCCGCGAGACCACCCGCCTCGGCGAGGTCCACGCGGTGCGCGACGACACCGGTGGCGACGGGCTCGTGCGCGTCGCGGACGGTCCCGTGCACCTCCTGGCCGGCGCTCAGGAGCGCCTCGGCGAGGTAGCTGCCATCCTGGCCGGTGACCCCCGTGACGAGTGCTCGCATCATGCCCGGTCGGCGAGGCTCTTCTGCTCGGCGACGTCCGCATCCACCATCATCTGCACGAGCTGGGCGAAGCCGACCTTCGGCTCCCAGCCCAGGCGATCGCGGGCCTTCGTCGAATCGCCCACGAGCAGATCGACCTCCGCCGGGCGCATGAACTGCGCGTCCTGACGCACGTACCCGGACCAGTCGGTGATGCCGATCGCGGCGAACGCGGAGTTCAGCAGATCCCGGATGGAGTGGGTCTCACCGGTGGAGATCACGTAGTCGTCGGCTTCGGGCTGCTGCAGCATGAGCCACATCGCCTCGACGTAGTCGCCGGCGAAACCCCAGTCCCGCTGCGCGTCGAGGTTGCCGAGCACGAGGGAGTCCTGCAGTCCGAGTGAGATGCGCGCGACCGCCTGCGAGACCTTCCGCGTGACGAACTCGGGACCGCGCCGGGGCGATTCGTGATTGAACAGCACGCCGGACGAGGCGTGCATGCCGTAGGACTCCCGGTAGTTGATCGTCATGTAGTGGCCGTAGACCTTCGCGACGCCGTACGGCGAGCGCGGCCACAGCAGGGTGTGCTCGTTCTGCGGCACGGACTGCACCTTGCCGAACATCTCCGAGCTGGATGCCTGGTAGAACCGCACCTCGCGGCCGGTGGCATCGGAGTGCAGCCGCACCGCCTCGAGCGCGTTGAGCACGCCCGTGCCGGTCACCTCGGTGGTCAGGTGCGCGTTCTCCCAGGAGTAGGCGACGAACGAGATCGCCCCGAGGTTGTAGAACTCGTCGGGCTGCGCGACTGCGAGCGCACGGATGAGGCTGGAGAGGTCGGTGAGGTCGCCGGTGAGCACCTTCACGTCCGGCACGAGCTGTTCGAGCAGGGCGCGCTTGGGGTTGTTCTGGCCGCGCATGAGGCCGTAGACCTCGTAGCCCTTCGACAGGAGCAGCTCGGACAAGTACAGCCCGTCCTGGCCGGTGATGCCGGTGATGAGGGCTCGCTTCATCTGCTCACTTCCGTGTACCAAGGCGTGTCGATCAACGGTACTGGAC
>JBAQPI010000086.1:0-2993 GCA_049305635.1 Rhodoglobus sp.
GTCGCGCACCCAGCGCTCCGCGCGCGCAGTCTCGGCCCTGGCGCCGGGCCACTCGGCGAGGTTGGTTGCCGCGAAGTCGGTCGCCACGGCATCCGACTCGACCGTCGTGATGCGCGTGCCCGGCCCGAACCGGTCGCCCATCGCGGCCGCGAGCAGCCCCACACCGCCGTAGAGGTCGAGGTTGAAGGCGAGAGGGTCGAAGGCCACCGGATCGATCGCCTCCTGGACGGCGCCGCTCAGGGCGGCCGCCGCACCGCGGTGCACCTGCCAGAACCCGCCGTCGGCGAGCCGGAACTCGCGGTCGCCGACGAGCTCGGTGATCATCGTCGGCTTCTGCCTGCCGACGATGAGCCGCACGCCGCCGGTGGAGGGCGCGAGCAGGTCGACGTGCTCCTCGCCCGCAAAGCGCTCGCCCAGCGGCGCGGCGGCGGCGAGCTCATCGACGGCGAGCGGGAGATCATCGACCGGGATGACCCGGTGCGAGCGCGACGCGAACGGACCCAGCCGCCCGGACTCGTCGACGTGCAGGCGCACGCGCGTGCGCCATCCGGTGCCCGATCGCTCGTCGTCGCCGGGCAGTGCCTCGACCACGACCTCGGTCGTGAGACCCGCCATGCGCTGCAGCGACTCGGCGAGCACGCGACGCTTGAGCTCGCGCTGGTGCGCGAGGGCGATGTGGCCGAACTCGGCCCCGCCCGGGCGATCGGCGGGATCGCGCTCGATGCCGGCCACCGACCAGATGTGCGGGATGCGGTGCTCGCTCGCCTCCACCACGCGCACCGTCTCGGCGCGCCAGAACGACTTCTTGCGGTCGTCGCTGACCCGGGCGACCACGCGCTCGCCGGGGATGGCGTCGGAGACGAAGATCACGCGACCGTCATGCCGCGCCACCGCGATGCCGCCGTGGGCGATGTTGATAACGTCGACCTCGACCTCGCGTCCGATCCATTCGCCCACCATCCGAGCATAGGAGTCCCGGTGCGCCTCTACCTCGCGTCGACCTCGCCCGCACGGCTCGCGACCCTGCGCGCCGCTGGGGTCGAGCCCGTGCTGCTGTCCTCGGGCGTGGACGAGGAGGCGGTCGCGGCCGCGGCCGGACCGCTCGACGGGCCCGGCCTCGTACAGTTGCTCGCCCGGGCGAAGGCGGAGGCCGTCGTCGGCTCGCTCCTCGAAGGCTCACTTCTCGACGGGGAGCCGATCGACGGCGTCGTGCTCGGCGGCGACTCCGCCTTCGAGCTCGACGGCGGACTCTTCGGCAAGCCCCTCACCGCCGAGGTCGCGCGCGAGCGCTGGCTCGCCCAGCGCGGTCGCACCGGACTCCTGCACTCGGGCCACTGGCTGATCGACGCCCGCGGCGGGCGCGTCGCCGGCGCCGCGGGCGCGGTCTCGACCGCCGCGGTCACCTTCGCCGACGACATCAGCGAGGCCGACATCGACGCCTACGTCGCGACCGGCGAACCGCTCGCGGTCGCGGGCGCGTTCACGATCGACAGCCTCGGCTCCGCCTTCATCACGCGCGTCGAGGGCGACCCGCACGCCGTCGTCGGCCTGTCGGTGTCGACGGTGCGATCCCTGCTCGGCGGTTTCGGCATCCCGTGGACGGCGCTCTGGAACCGCGGCCTGTAGGGGTCTACAGGCTTCGCTCGGCGTTTTTGTGCGACACAGCCAAAGGCGCACGCTCGCGCACCAATAGGCTGGGCTCCTATGGCTCGAATCACGAAGGTCCTGATCGCCAACCGGGGTGAGATCGCGGTCCGCGTCATCCGCGCCGCCAAGGACAGCGGCATCGCATCCGTGGCGGTCTACGCCGATCAGGATCGGGATGCCCGGCACGTCAAGCTCGCCGACGAGGCCTACGCCCTCGAGGGCTCGACTTCGGCCGAGACCTATCTGGTGATCGACAAGCTGCTCTCCGTGGCCCGGAGGGCCGGAGCGGATGCGGTGCACCCGGGATACGGCTTCCTCGCCGAGAACGCCGACTTCGCCCGCGCCGTCATCGACGCCGGGCTGATCTGGATCGGGCCGTCGCCCGAGGCCATCGAACAGCTCGGCGACAAGGTCAGTGCTCGCCACATCGCCGAGCGCGTCGGCGCTCCGCTCGCGCCCGGCACCCTGAACCCGGTCTCGGGCGCGGCCGAGGTGCTCGAGTTCGTGGACGCCCACGGGCTCCCGGTGGCGATCAAGGCCGCCTTCGGCGGCGGCGGGCGGGGCCTCAAGGTCGCCCGCACCCGCGAAGAGATCCCGGAGCTCTTCGAGTCCGCCACGCGCGAGGCGGTCGCGGCCTTCGGCCGGGGCGAGTGCTTCGTCGAGAAGTACCTCGACGAGCCACGCCACGTGGAGACCCAGTGCCTCGCCGACAGTCACGGCAACGTCGTCGTGATCTCCACGCGCGATTGCTCGCTGCAACGACGCCACCAGAAGCTCGTGGAGGAGGCGCCCGCGCCGTTCCTCAGCGACGACCAGAATCTCGCGCTCTACACCTCGTCGAAGGCGATCCTGCGGGAGGTCGGCTACGTCGGGGCGGGCACGTGCGAGTTCCTCGTCGCTCGCGACGGCACCATCTCGTTCCTCGAGGTCAACACGCGGCTGCAGGTCGAGCATCCGGTCTCCGAGGAGGTCACCGGCATCGACCTGGTGCGTGAGCAGTTCCGCATCGCCGAGGGCGAGGAGATCGGCTACGACGACCCCATCCCGTCGGGGCACTCGTTCGAGTTCCGCATCAACGGCGAGGACCCGGGGCGGGGCTTCCTGCCGGCCCCCGGGCCTGTGCACACCCTCCGCTTCCCGGGTGGTCCCGGCGTGCGGGTCGACAGCGGCGTCACGACCGGCGACGTGATCAGCGGCGCCTTCGACTCGCTGCTGGCCAAGCTCATCGTCACCGGCTCCAGCCGCGAGGACGCCCTCGAGCGCTCCCGGCGCGCCCTCGACGAGTTCGAGGTGGCGGGCCTGCCCACCGTGCTGCCGTTCCACCGCAAGATCGTGCGCGACCCCGC
>JBAQPI010000087.1:0-11787 GCA_049305635.1 Rhodoglobus sp.
GAGCGCACCGGACTCTCGCTGAGGACACTGCGCCACTACGACGAAATCGGGTTGCTGCGAGCATCCGGGCGAAGCGACGGGGGATACCGGCTCTACACCGAGGAGGATGTCGACCGACTCATGCTCATTCGCAGAATGAAGCCGCTGGGCTACTCGCTCGAGGAAATGGCAGAGTTGCTTCGCGCGGCCGACGATGCTGAAGCGGGCGGGGACGTTGCTCGCGAACGGCTAACCGGATTCATCCATGAGGCCGAAGATCGCCGTGAAGTTCTGGAGGCGCAACTGGGCATGGCCGACGAATTCCTCCGCCTCCTCCGATCGCGGCTGACCTAATACGCCGCCCGCGACAGAGCAGAAAAGGCATCAGAGTAACGTTAATTGACATAATGTGCATTATCAGAGTCCTTCAACACGCGCCGCATAGGTCAGCGTATGCTGTATAGTCAGCGTGTGTTGACGATAGCCTCCGGTCAGGCCGTCATGAGCCGTCTCGGCCGGGCGATGGCCGATCCGGTGCGTTCGCGAATTCTCATGACGCTGCTCGACGGACCGAGCTACCCGGCGGTGCTCGCTCGAGACCTCGAGCTCACGAGGTCGAACGTGTCGAACCATCTGGCGTGTCTGCGCGACTGCGGCATCGTGGCGACCGAGTCCGAGGGGCGGCAGACCCGATACGAGATCGCGGACCCGCACCTGACGCGCGCGCTGAACGCCCTGCTGGCGGTGACGCTCGCGGTGGACGAGAGCACCCCGTGCATCGACCCGGCCTGCCCGGTTCCGGGATGCTGCGGCGAAGCGGTCCGATGAGTGCGACGATCTCGACCGAACGTCGGTCGACGCTGAATCGACGCGTCCGGTGGATCGTGGGCTTCACGATCAGCTACAACGTGCTGGAGGGGATCATCGCGGTCTCCGCCGGTGCCGCCGCCTCGTCGGCGGCGCTCATCGGGTTCGGTCTGGACTCGTTCATCGAAGTGTTCTCGGCGGCGGCCGTCGCGTGGCAGTTCACGAGGAGGGACCCAGAACGCTGGGAGAAGCCGACCGTCCGTGCCATCGGCATCGCCTTCTTCGCCCTCGCCGCATATGTGACCGTGGACGCGGTCCTCGCCCTCACCGGCCTCGAACCCGTCGAGCACAGCCCGCTCGGCATCGCCATCGCCGTCGCGAGCCTGGTCGTCATGCCCGCGCTCGCCTGGGTGCAGTTCCGGACCGGCCGCGAACTCGGCTCGAAGAGCGTGCAGGCGGACGCGAAGCAGCTGCTGCTGTGCATATACCTCTCCGGCACCGTGCTGATCGGCCTGCTGCTGAACAGCCTGTTCGGCTGGATATGGGCCGACTCGGTCGCCGCGCTCGTGGTCGCAGCACTCGCCATCCGGGAGGGCATCGAAGCCTGGCGCGGCGACGTCGAATCGCCGTTCGAGTTGTTCGAAGAGATGCACGAAGACGAGGAGGTGAAGTGATGGATTGCTGTGATCCCACAGTCTGCCCGCCCGAGTTCTGCGACGAGGACTGCTGCTAGGCCGGCCCCGCGGAAGGCTGGAGCCTCACGAGCGTCACGAGCGGCCGGCCGGTCATGGTGCTCGTCGTGCTCGGATCAGTTCGGGCAGATGCGCGGGCTCGCACTCGGCTGCCTCGGCCTCGAGATCCTCGGCCGACATCCAGCGCCAGGTCACGACGTCGGCCAGTTCCTCCTCGGTCCAGCCGCCCCTCGCCGGTTCGAACCGGGTCGTGCGCACGACGTACCACGCCCAGTGTCCCTGGTCATAGGGATGCCAGCGCTGGTCCGGCGCGAAATCCTCGGCCAGGAAGGGCGGATCGATCGCCTCCAGCACGAGGCCGGTCTCCTCGAGCAGTTCTCGGATCGCGGCGGTGTCGTGCGACTCCCCCGGGTCGACGCCGCCGCCGGGGGTCATCCACCGCGGTGGCACGTCGTGCGACTTGCCATACTGCAGGAACAGCAGCGCTCGACCGCTCTCGTCGAGGAGCAGCACGCGGCTCGTCGCGCGGAACGTCACCGCGCCACCGTCATGCCTGCAGGAAGTCCGAGACGTCGCCGACGTAGCGCGTGTGGTCCTCCGGGATCGGCTCGACGGCCGCCAGGGCGACCTCGGCCGCGAACTCGCCGACGTTGTACAGGCGGCCCGCGGCCTGCTTGCGCGACTCGATCGCGCCGGGGTTCGCGCGCTGCAGGAGCGTCGCCGTGATGGTGCCCTCGATCATGTCGCCGGAGACCACGACGAACTCGATGCCGTCCGCGGCGAGCGAGGGGATCAGCTCGCGCAGGGCGTCCTCGCCGGCGCGCTTGCTGAGGGCGACGGGCAGGTACTCCGGCATGGTCTCCACCGTGCGGATGAAGTGCGCCTGGTGGCTCGTCACGAACACGACGCGCGAGCCGGCGGAAAGCAGCTTGCGTGCAGCCTGCAGGAACGCGACCTGGGCGTCGCGGTTGAGCTTCATGGCATAGTCCTCGGCCATGCCGGACTCCATGCCGCCGGAGGCGTTGAGCACGAGGATGTCGAGCCCGCCGAACTCCTCCTTCACCGCCTCGACCAGGCCCGCGACGGATTGCGGGTCGGTGAGGTCGGCGCCGATCGCGATCGCCTCTCCCCCGGCGTCGGCGATCTGGGCGACGAGCTTGAGGGCGCGCGCCTGCTTGTTGCGGTAGTTGATCGCGACGCGGGCGCCGGCGGCGGCGAAATAGGTCGCGGTGTCCGCGCCGATGCCCCGGGACGAACCGGTGACGAGAGCGCGCTTGCCGGCCATGGAGCCAGGGGCGAGAGGGTTGTTTTCGACGGCGGAACTCACAGTGCTCGACCCTACCAACAGGTGATAGCTTCAATCCCAGAACCGACACGAGAGGTGCCGATCATGATCCTGGATTTCCTGGCGTCATACGCGTGGATCGTGTGGCTGGCCCTGATCCTGATCTTCGCGATCGTCGAGATCACCACCCTCGAGTTCACCTTCCTCATGCTCGCCGTCGGCTCCCTCGGCGGCCTGCTGTCCGGCCTGTTCGGGCTCCCCTGGTGGGCGCAGATCATCGTCGCCGGCATCCTCTCGATCCTGCTGCTGTTCGCGGTGCGACCGGCCCTGCTGCGCGCCCTCAAGCGCGGAGGCGATCCCGCCCGCTCCAACGTCGAGGCGCTCATCGGCCTGCGCGGCGTGGTCACCAACGACTTCTCGGGCAACGCCAATCACGTCAAGCTCGCCAACGGCGAGACCTGGACCGCCCAGCTCCTCGACGCCGACCGCGCCCTCGTCGAGGGCGAGAAGGTCGTCGTCACCGCAATCGATGGGGCGACCGCCGTGGTCGCCCCCGTGGAAAGGACCGCATCGTGACCGACCCGGGTGTGCTCTTCGGGCAGATCATCCTGATCATCCTGATCGCGATCATCGCGATCTTCGTGCTGACGATCCTGTTCCGGTCGATCCGGATCATCCCGCAGGCCAACGCGGGCGTCGTCGAGCGGCTCGGCAAGTACCACAAGACGCTGCTGCCGGGCCTGAACATCCTCGTGCCGTTCATCGACCGGGTGCGGCCGCTCATCGACATGCGCGAGCAGGTCGTGTCGTTCCCGCCCCAGCCGGTCATCACCGAGGACAACCTCGTCGTCTCGATCGACACCGTGGTCTACTTCCAGGTGACGGATGCCCGTGCTGCCACCTATGAGATCGCCAACTACCTCGGCGCCGTCGAGCAGCTGACGACCACCACGCTGCGCAACGTCGTCGGTGGCCTGAACCTCGAGGAGGCGCTCACCTCCCGCGACAACATCAACGGCCAGCTGCGGATCGTGCTCGACGAGGCGACCGGCAAGTGGGGCATCCGGGTCGGTCGCGTCGAGCTGAAGGCGATCGACCCGCCGGTTTCGATCCAGGACTCGATGGAGAAGCAGATGCGGGCCGAGCGCGACCGCCGCGCTCTGATCCTCACCGCCGAGGGCACCAAGCAGTCGGCGATCCTCACCGCCGAGGGTGCCCGGCAGGCGGCCATCCTCTCCGCCGAGGGCGATGCCAAGGCCGCCGTGCTGCGCGCCCAGGGCGAGGCCGAGGCGATCACGACCGTGTTCGGTGCCATTCACGCCGGGAACCCCGACGCGAGCCTGCTCGCGTACCAGTACCTGCTGACGCTGCCGAAGATCGCCGAAGGCGACTCCAACAAGATGTGGATCATCCCATCCGAGTTCACGGAAGCGCTCAAGGGCATCAGTCAGGGGTTCTTCGGTGGCAAGGGCACGCCGAGCAAGTAGCGAGGAGCGGCAGCACTACCTCTCCCCCGCGCTCCCCCGGGTGTTCGCGCACCGTGGGCTCGCGCTCGAGGCGCCCGAGAACACGCTGCTCTCCTTCGTCTACGCCGTCTCGGCTGGTGCGGTCTACGTCGAGACCGACGTGCACGCGAGCCACGACGGCGTCGCGATCATCGCCCACGACGAGGATCTGCGTCGCGTCGCCGACCGGCCGGTGCGCGTCGACCAGCTGACCTCCGCCGAGCTCCGCCGGGTCGATCTGGGGCACGGGCAGTCCTTCGCCACGCTCGCGGAGGCGCTCGACGCGTTCCCGCAGACCCGGTTCAACATCGACATCAAGTCTCAGGCGGCCGTGCGGCCGACCGTGCAGGCCATCCTCGCGGCGGGCGCCGGCGATCGCGTGCTCGTCTCGTCCTTCAGTGAGGCGCGACGGACCGCCGCCCTGCGGGAGCTTCCCGGGGTCGTGAGTTCGGCATCCGCCCGCCGGTTCGCGGTCGCGCTCCTCGGCGGCAAGATCGGCTTCTCGCCCGGGGTGCGCGGTGCGCTCCGCGGGCTGGTCGCCGTGCAGGTGCCGGAGAAGGCGCTCGGCCTGCGGGTCACGACCGGCGCGATGGTCGATCGGCTGCATGCTGCCGGCGTCGAGATCCACGTCTGGACGGTCAACGATCCGCGGCGGATGCACGAACTGCTGAACCTCGGTGTCGACGGCATCGTCACGGATCGCGTCGATCTCGCCCTCGAGGTCGTCGCCTCGCGAACCTGAAGGTTTCCTGAGAGTGCTGGGGCCTCGCCGCGCTTGGAAGGTTATGCCCAGCTTCTGGGTTTATACCTGTAGCGATCGCGAAAGAAGGAGGCCACACGATGGCAGACCGGAGTTTGCGGGGCATGAGACTCGGAACCCAGAGCTTGCAGAGTGAAGTCGGCGTCGAATTCTCCCCCCGGAAGAGAAGTGTGTACCGCACTGCCGACGGCACCGAGTTCGAGGTGACCTTCGCGGCTGATGCCGAGGTGCCCCAGCAGTGGGAGTCGCCGAAGACCGGTCAGGAGGGCATCCTGCTCACCGACGCCGGAGTGCCCGTCGTGCTGGATGAGGCGGAGACCAAGGTCCCCCGCAGCCACTGGGACATGTTGCTTGAGCGCCGTTCGCGTGCCGAGCTCGAGGAACTGCTGCAGGAGCGTCTGACCTTCCTGCGCGCCCGTCGCGGGCAGGACAAGATCGGCGCCTAGCGCCTCGCGGGTTTCAGGGTCGCAGCGACCCCCCAGGCTGTGACCCTGATCAGCGCCTCGGCCACGATGCCGGCGTGCATCTTCGAGCGACCGCTCGAGCGCTCGACGAACACGATCGGGTGTTCGATGACGCGGCCACCGGCGCGTTCGGCGCGCCACGCGAGTTCCACCTGGAAGCAGTAGCCCTGCGAGGCGACCGTCTCCAGGCCAAGTCCGCGCAGCGTCGCCGTGCGGTACACGCGGTACCCGGCGGTGATGTCGCGGATGCCCGAGCGCAGCACCGCGCGCGAGTAGACGTTGCCGGCGCGCGAGATCGCCCGACGCAGGGCCGGCCAGTTGCGCACGGCACCGCCCGCGGTCCAACGGGAGCCGATCACGAGGTCCGCGCCGTCCCGCGCGAGTTCGAGCATGCGCGGAAGCTCAGCGGGGTCGTGCGAGCCATCGGCGTCGATCTCGACCGCGAACTCATAGCCCTCGTCGAGCGCGATCGCGAAGCCCGCGAGATAGGCCCTGCCGAGACCCTGCTTGCCGGCGCGGTGCAGGACGCGTACCGCGCCGTCCGCGTCCGCGAGACGGTCCGCGAGCGCCCCCGTCCCATCCGGGCTCGCGTCGTCGACGATGAGGACGTCCGCGAGCGGAACCGCTGCGCGGATGCGTGCGACGATCTCCTCGAGGCCGCCGACTTCGTTGTAGGTCGGCACGATCACGAGAACCTCAGACACGTCGGTTTCCCGCCACGAAGGCCGCCGCGGTCAGCACCGCGGCGAGGCCGAGGCCCGAGACGAACCATTCGACCTGGCGCCCGAGCAGGACGGCGGGCGTCACGGTATCGCTGAGCGCGACATCCGCCACCATGCTGCCGGCCTCGAACCTCGGCAGCTGCTGCACCGTGGAGCCGTCTGGGGCGACGATCGCGCTGACGCCCACGGTCGAGATGTTCACGACGCTGCGACCGAGTTCGAGGGCGCGGATGCGCGCGATCGCGAGCTGCTGCTCGGCCTCGTCCGTCAGACCGAAGTCCGCGGTGTTGGACGATGCGAAGATCACCTGCGCGCCCTCGCGCACGGATTCGTTCAGCAACTGGTCGTCGACGATGTCGAAGCAGATGTTGATGCCGGCGAGGACCCCGTCGATGTCGAAGACCATGTCGGTGGTCCCCGGTGTGTACTCGCGTTGAATGAGGCCGATCAGGTCCGGTGCGAAGGGTTCCCAGAACGCGCGATCCGGCACGTACTCGCCGAAGGGAACCGGGTGACGCTTGTCGTACAGGTCCGTCGCCCCTTTGCCCGCCTCCCACAGGATCTCGGTGTTGTAGATCCTGCCGCCGCGCTCGGTGATGCCCCAGCCGACGAGCGGGGCGTCGAACTCTTCGGAGATCAGGTCGAAGACCTCCGCGGTGTAGGCGTCGGTGAGCGGGCTGCGATCGGTCGCACCCTCGGGCCAGAGCACCACGTCGATGCCCTCCTGGCCGAACAGCGGCACCGTGGCGTCGAGTTGAGCCTGCAGCAGGTCGCCGGGCTCGCGCCGGTCGAAGTATCCCGCCTTGGCGTTGCCCTGCACCGCGGCCACCCGTAGCGCGCCGTCGAGCGCGAGCGGGAATGCGGGGGCCGCGAGCAGGACGAGCGCGAGCGTCGTCGGCAGCACCGCGCGCACGAGCCGCGGCGCGCCGGGGAAGCGGATCGCCTCGATCGTGGCCGCGACGACCAGCACCATCGCGAAGCTCACGCCGGAGATCCCGAGCCACGAGAAGAGTTGCGCGAGCGGGGACTCGGACTGGGAGAGCGCTACCCGACCCCACGCGAAGCCGCCGTACGGCCACACGCTCGCCCAGGCCTCCCGAGCGGTCCACAGCCCGGCCACGACCACCGGCAGCAGCACCAGGCGCCCAGGGACGGTCGGGAAGGCGCGCGGCAGCCAGCGGTAGGCGAGGGCGATCGCCACCGCGCCCGCGGCGAAGAACAGCGATGCGAGCACGGCGAGAGCCGACATCGGCAGCGGGCCGAGGAACAGCGAGGCCCAGAAGATGTGGGTGAAGTAGAAGCTCGCCCCCGCGACGAAGCCGACGATCGCCGAGGCCGGCACGGAGCGCCCGACGAGGGGCACGAGCACCAGGCCGATGCCGACGAAGGTCAGCGGCCAGATGTCCTTGTCGGGGAAGCCGGCATCCAGCACCGGACCGGAACCGGCGGCGACGAGCAGGGCGACCCACAGCGGAAGGATGGGGCGGACCTCGACGGCCTCGATCACCGGTGGACGCACACTCACGCGACAGAACTGTACGCGACGATGCCGCGCCGGATCTGATCGAGCGCTCTGCGGGCCGTGCGCCCGACCTCGCCGTCCGCGACGACCGAGAGCTGGTCGAGCAGGTCGATGGTCTGCTTGCTCCACCGCACGAAGTCGCCGGCCGCCATGTCCGCCTCCCGCAGCACGGCGTCGAGCGCCGTACCGCTCGCCCACCGGTACATCGCGAGGGCGAGACCCGTGGACAGCGGCTGACTGCCGGGGAGCGTGTTGCGGCGTTCCAGGTCGTCGAGATCCGACCACAGCGAGCCCGTGCGGTCGAAGGCCTCGCGGAACCCGCCCCGCGGCAGGTGCCGCTCCCCGACCTGGCCCTCCTCGCGCCGCGGCTCGTAGACCAGGGTGGTCGCCATCGCCGCGAGCGACGCCGGGTCCAGACCGTCCCAGAAGCCGCGACGCAGCGACTCGGCGATGAGCAGGTCGCGTTCGCCGTAGATGCGGCGCAGCATCCTCCCCGGTGCGGTCAGTTCGAGACCGTGCTCGCCGGAGACGAGGTAGCCCAGTTCGACGAGCACATCCGTCACGCGGTCGAAGATCTTCGCGACGGCGCCCGTGCGACTGCGGATCTGCTGCGAGAGCTGATCGGTCTCCCGCTTGAGCTTCCAATAGCGCTCGGCCCAGCGCGCGTGCTGCTCGCGCTCCGGGCAGGCGTGGCAGGGATGCTGCTTCATGCGCCTGCGCAGCTCCTGCAGCTGCCGCTGCCGCTTGTCCCGCTCGGCGCGGCTCGCGGTGTTGGAGAGGCCTTTGCGCTCCAGGTCGGTGAGCTCTCGCCGGATCGTCGAGTAGGCGACGAAGTCCCCGAGGTGACACGTCATCGACGTGGCGTAGCCGGCGAGCGAATCCTCCTGGGAGCGCACCTTGCGCGCCAGGTCGACGACGGCGCGGTCGGCCTGGAACTGCGCGAAGCTCGACTCGAGGATCTCGCGGGTGCGCTCCCGCCCGAACTGGGCGATGAGGTTGACCGCCATGTTGTACGTGGGCTTGAAGCTCGAGTTCAACGGGTAGGTGCGGCGCGAGGCGAGCGAGGCGACCGCCTGCGGGTCCAGCCCGTCGACCCACTGGATCACGGAGTGGCCCTCCACGTCGATGCCCCGGCGTCCGGCGCGCCCGGTCAGCTGCGTGTACTCCCCCGGCGTGATCGGCACGCGAGCCTCGCCGTTGAACTTCTCGAGCTTCTCGAGCACCACGGTGCGGGCTGGCATGTTGATGCCGAGGGCGAGCGTCTCCGTCGCGAACACGACCTTGACCAGCTTCTTCTGAAAGAGCTCCTCGACGACCTCCTTGAACGCCGGCAGCAGGCCGGCGTGGTGCGAGGCGACGCCGCGCTCGAGCCCGGAGAGCCAGTCCCAGTAGCCGAGCACCGCGAGGTCCTCGTCGAGGAGGGTGCGGCAGCGCTCCTCCACGATCGCGCGGATCTCGTCGCGCTCGGGCTGCGTCGTGAGCTTGACGCCCGAGCGCAGCACCTGCTGCACGGCCTGATCGCAGCCGGCCCTGGAGAACACGAAGAAGATCGCGGGCAGCAGGTTCTTGGAGTCCAGGAGCTTCACGACGTCGGCGCGGAGCATGCGCTGGTTCTCGGGGCGACCGCCACGCGAGTGGTAGCGCCCGGCATCCTTCATCTGGCGCGAACTCAGGGTGCGACCGCCGTAGCGCGCCATCTGCACGAGTTCGGGGTTGACGCGATGGCTCGCCACGAGCCCGGAGGAATCGAAGAGGTCGATGAGCTTCGTGCGCATGAGGATGTGCTGGTCGAGCGGCACGGGGCGCTCCTCGGAGACGATCACCTCGGTGTCGCCGCGCACCGCCTGCAGCCAGTCGCCGAACTCCTCCGCGTTGGAGACCGTGGCACTCAGCGACACCATGGTCACTCGCGACGGCAGGTGGATGATGACCTCCTCCCACACCGCCCCGCGGAACCGGTCGGCGAGGAAGTGCACCTCGTCCATGACGACGCAGGAGAGGTTCTTCAGCAGGTCGGAGTCGGCGTAGAGCATGTTCCGCAGCACTTCGGTCGTCATCACCACGACCCGCGCGTGCGAGTTGATGTTCGTGTCCCCCGTGAGCAGTCCCACCTGCTCGGCGCCGTACTCGGCCACGAGTTCGTTGAACTTCTGGTTGCTGAGCGCCTTCATGGGCGCGGTGTAGAACACCTTGTCCGAGCGCTGCTGCATGGCGCGGTAGATCGCGAACTCCGCGACGACCGTCTTGCCCGCCCCCGTGGGCGCGGCCACGAGCACGCTCTTGCCGTTCTCCACGACCTCGCACGCGGCGATCTGGAAGGGGTCGAGGTCGAAGCGCTGACCCGCGCGGAAGGCCTCGAGCACGGGATGCCCGCTGCGGCGCTTCGAGGCGGCGAAGCGCTCCGCCGGTGACAGCTGGTCGGTCATCGGTCCCAGCCTAGGTCGCCGGCGCGGCACACGCGGCCAGCGCGCCGGACGAGGCGCTCACGCGCCGGCGATGGAGGCTTCGAGCTCGTCGGCGCGCCTGGCCGCGCGCCGGTCGTGCACCCACGCGATGACGTACGAGGCGAAGTACAGCACGGTCATGGGGATCGCGAGCAGGAACATCGAGATGACGTCGGCCGCGGGCGTCGCGATCGCGCAGAACACGACGATCACGAGCACCGCGACCCGCCAGCCCTTGATGATGGACCGCGCCGAGAGCACGCCCACGAAGTTCAGCAGCACGAGGAACACCGGCAGCACGAAGCCGATGCCGACCGCGAGGGTGAGCTTGATGACGAAGTCGTAGTACGGCTTGGCGTCGAGGAAGGTCGCGTCCTCGCTCGAGGAGAAGGAGGTCAGCAGCTCGACCATGTGCGGGAACAGCAGGAACCCGGTCGCGGCCCCGGCGAAGAACAGCGGAACCGCCGAGAAGAAGAAGCCGAAGGTGTAGCGCTTCTCGCGCGTGGTGAGCCCTGGCACCAGGAACGCGAAGATCTGATACAGCCAGACCGGGCTCGCGGCGACGATCGCGATCGTCATGGCGATCTGGATGCGCAGGTCGAACGCCCCGGTGACCGTCGTGTAGATGATCTGCGCGTTGCGCTCCTCGGCGATCGCGTTGATCGGCCCGCGCAGGTAGTCGATGACGTAGTCGGCGACGAAGAAGCCCGCGACGGCCGTCACGAGGATCGCCGCGGCGGAGATGACGAGGCGTTTGCGCAGTTCGCGCAGATGCTCGCCGAGGGTCATGCGCCGCTCGCCGTCCTTGGCGCGCCACCGCCCGGATGGTGCGGCCATGGCGCTCAGGACTTCGGCTTGGCGGTCTTCGTCGCCTTGGGAGCCGTCGCCTTGGGCGTCTCGGTCTCGACGGCGGCATCATCGGCCACCGGCTCGGCGTTCTCGTCCTTCATCGTCTTGACCTCGCTGCGGAAGATGCGCATCGACTGCCCGATGCTGCGGGCGAGGCCGGGGAGCTTCGGCGCTCCGAACAAGAGGAGCACGACGGCGAGGAGGATCAGCAGGTGCCATCCGGTCAGGTTGCCGAGCATGCGGTCACGTCCTCTTGTCGAGCGTCAGGTGTTCCCATGATAACCGCTTCAGTGGTACCACTCGTCCGGCCAGCGGACCGCGCTCGCGTCGAGCGTCGTGATGCGGTGCGCACGAGCCATGCGCCGATCGTGCCTGAGGCGTCGACGCTCGGCACGGTGGAAACGCCTGGACTGTTCGCGGCGACGGATGTCGCGGGCCCCGGCCAACACCGCCAACTGCTGTCTCGGCAGCACCGGGTCGTCCGCCTCCAGCACCTCGACGGCCTCCGCGAGCTCCCCGACCGCGTCGAGCACCCCGATCCCTTTGCGCAACAGCCACCACGCCGAGACCCCGAGCAGCACGAGCAGCGCGAGCACGAGCCCGCCCCAGATGAGTAGCCAGGCCCACCAGGGGATCTCGGCGGGCTCGATCACCGGTGGTACCTCGCTGCCCCTGCCGCGGCCCACTCGGCGATGACGGCCCGCGCCTCGGCAGGCTCGACGACTGTCGCGACTCCGGGCATGCCCGCGATGAGGCGC
>JBAQPI010000088.1:0-3339 GCA_049305635.1 Rhodoglobus sp.
CGGTCTGGGCGGGGTCCCGGTCGACGTCGCACTTGCGAAGGCCGCCCAGCAGTGACCCTCCACGGGCGAACTGCTCTCGTCACCGGATCGACCTCCGGCATCGGGCGGGCGGCGGCGGAGACGCTCGCCGCCCGCGGCGCCCACGTCATCGTCACCGGACGCGACCCGGTGAAGGCCGAGGCGGTCGTCGCCGGGATCGTCAACGCGGGCGGGTCTGCCGGCGCCGTGATCGCGGATCTCGCCGACCCGAGCGGCATTGCCGTGCTCGCCGGACTCGACGACGTCGACATCCTCGTCAACAACGCCGGCAGCTACCGTTTCGTCCCGACCTCGGTGACGGATGAGGCGCTGTTCGACGGGCTCGTCGGCACCAACCTGCGCGCACCGTTCTTCCTCGGGCGAGCGCTCATTCCTCTGATGGTGGAGCGCGGGGGCGGCGTCGTCGTCAACGTATCGACGATCGCGGCCCGGGTCGGCACCGCCACCTCCGCTGCTTACGGCGCGGCCAAGGCCGGACTCGAATCGCTGACCCGCGCCTGGGCGTCGGAGTTCGGGCGTGCAGGGGTGCGGGTCAACGCAGTTGCCGCCGGGCCGACCCACACACCCGGCACCGACGCCTTCCTCCCGGTTCTGCAGGGACTCACGGCGGCCACCCCCTCCGGGCGACCGCTGCGACCGCAGGAGGTCGCGGATGCCATCGCCTACCTCACCGAAGCCGACTACCTGCACGCGGCGACCCTGGTCGTCGACGGCGGGGCGAGCAGCGTCGCGCCGTTGCCGCGGTGAAGGGATCCGCGCTCGTCGGCTACGCGCTACGGAACGGTCTGCGCGTCGTCGTCGTCGAGGGCCTGACGGAGGGTGTCGTGCAGCCTGCGCCGCTCGACGGGCTCCAGGGCCCCGAAGATGCGGTCGGTGACCTCGTCCATCGCGACGTCGGAGCGGCGACGGTCGTCGGCGGCGCGGCGGCGGGCGACGAGTCCGCGCTCCTCAAGCGAGTCGACCACCGCGACGATGACCTGCGGCGCCTTCCAGGCCAGTTCCGCGAGCTCGTGCTGGGAGCCGGGCTCGTCTGTGCCGAGGATCGCGAGCACCAGGCAGTCGCGGCCGTCGATGCCCAGCGGCGCGAGCGTGCGCTCCCCGCGGGCGAGCACCTCGAAGCCGAGACGGTGCACCGAGAGCGAGAGGCGCTGCCGGCGTGCTTCCCGCGATCGTCGTCTACGGGTTTTCGATTCCGCTGATCGGCGTGCCGAGCCAGGTCTCGGCCGTGCGCAGCGCATCCCCTGAGCGAGCCGGTACCGCATCCGGAGTCGCGAACTCCTCGAATCAGCTCGGCGCAGCGCTCGGCGTCGCGACGGTGGCATCCGTCTCTGATCGCCGCGCCGTCGTCGCGGCACCCGGACGGCGCGTCGCTCACCGGCGCCCGCCTTCTCGCGTGACCCGCTGCTTCAGGAGTCGCTCGATGGCATCCAGCGGTTCCGTCGATCGTGCAGCCCGCGCGACGAGCGTCGCGCCCTCGATGGATGCGATGACGAGCATCGCTTCGTCCCATGCTTGGTCGCGCTCCCATCCGAAACGGCGGTAGATGGCGGCGATCGCAGCGCGCCAGCGGGTGAACCGGCTGTCGGCCGCCTCGCGGAGCGGGTCGACCGCTGAGACGTCGACGACGAGCGCGGCCAGCGGGCATCCCGAGGTGTAGTCGCTGCCGACCAGGACGTCCCGCCACGACTGGACGATCATCCCAATCGCTTCTGACAGGTCCGTCGCGTCGGTGAACGCCAGGCGCGTGCCGGTGCCGAAATCGTCCAGCGCGACGTCGAGTGACTCCAGGAGCACCTGGGTCTTCCCGCCCGGGAAGAATCGCTGAAGTGACCCTCGCGGCCCATCGGCGTCGGCGGCGATCTGCCGCAGACCCACGCCATTCACTCCTCGTTCGCGGATCATGCGCGCGGCACTGCGCACCATGCGGACACGGGGACGTTCGCGGATCTCTTCGGCGGTCATGACGGCCAGCCTATCCGGAATCGATGACAGTCGTCATCAGGTCTGCTATGGTGAATCAACCGATGACAGTCGTCATCGAAACTCACCAAAGGAGAACCGTCATGAAGGCGCTGAGCCTGACCCGTTATGGAGCGCCAGGCTCCGGGAATGTCGAACTGATCGATGCGCCGGAGCGGGATCCGCTGCCCGGCCAGGTGGCGGTCGCCATCCACTTCGCGCCCATCAACCCCTCCGATCTCCTGTTGATCGCGGGCTACTACGGAGTGCGTCCTAGCCTCCCCACGATCCTGGGCGCCGAGGGTGTGGGTCGCGTCGTCGCGGTCGGCGATGGGGTCGACGACGCCCGCATCGGCGAACAGGTGATCGTCGTCCCTGCGATCGGTCGCTCGACGTGGACCGAACGGACGATCATCGACGCGTCGGCGGCGGTGGCCGTCGACGGTGATCCGCGACAGTTGTCGATGCTCGGCATCAACCCCCTCACGGCATGGGCACTTCTGCACGGTGTGGCCGAACCGGGCGCGAGCGCCTGGATCGCTCAGACCGGTGCCACCTCGGCTACGGCCGGCTATGTCCGCGCCCTCGCCGCCCAGGCGGGGCTGCGGTTGATCGATGTCGTGCGGCCGGAGGCGGTCGACGCGGTGCGGGCTTCCGGCGCACAGTATGTCGTGGCCGACGGTCCCGATCTCGCCAACGACATCAAGGCCACCCTCGAGGGCGGCTCGATCGAGCTGCTGATCGACTCCGTCGGTGGCCCGAGCACCACCGCGCTCGCCAAACGCATGTCGCCCGGGGGCAGCATCGTGAGCTACACCTCACGGGGCGGCCAGCCGGTCTCGATCGATATCGGCGACCTGGTGTTCCGAGGGCTCACGGTGCAGGGACTGTGGCTGCTGCCATGGATCGCCCAGCTACCCCCGGAGGTCATCGCGAACCGCTACCGCGAACTGGCGGGGCTCGTGAATGACGGCACGCTGTTCGCGCACGTCGAGGCCACGTACTCCCTCGGCGACTTCGGTCACGCATTCGGGCACGCCGGCCGACCGGGTCGAACAGGCAAGATCCTGTTCGACGTCCGCGGGTGACGGGCGCGTCGAGCGGGCTGCCGGGGACATGGCGATATTAGACAAATCAGTCTAATAGTCGTACTATGGCCGGAGACCCGCTGCTTCGCTCAAGGAGACCGTTCGATGACCAGTGCACCGCGCGCGCCGCAGCGTCGTGCAGACCGTCGTGTCGAGATTCTGCAGGTCGCCAGGCGGCTCGTCGCCGCGGAGGGGGTGGGCCAGGTGACCGCGGGGCGGATCGCGAAGGAGGCGTCCATCAGTTCCGGGAACC
>JBAQPI010000089.1:0-3402 GCA_049305635.1 Rhodoglobus sp.
GCGAGGGGCTCGGCGTCGGAACGCCGGTCGACGTCGGGGTCGGCGTCGGGGTCGGCGTGGCGATGGGCTCCGGCTCGGGCGGGAGGATCACCGCCTGCGGCAGCACATAGACGAAGCCGTTGATCGATCCGCCCGGCGCATCGCCACCGACCGCCTCGACGGCGGTGACGAGGAACAGCCTGGACATCCGCTGCAGCGCGGCGGCGAACGCAAGGAGCTGCTCCGGGCTGCCCGACACCTGAAGGTCGATCGGCACCAGGACGAGCCCCGCCGAGCCGAGGGTCAGCGTGTCGGACGGATCCGCCGGCGCGAGTCCCGCCGAGCCGCCGGGGGCCACCGGGGCCTCCGTCGCAGCGGCCTCATCGCTCGTCGCGGCTTCCTCTCCCGCCGCGGGCTCCTCGGTGGTGGGCTGCGGGGTGACCACCTGCGGCACCGCCGGTACGTACGGCGTCGCGTCGCCGGGCGTGAGGGACACGATGCGTGCGCCGCTCACGGCCTGCGCGACATCGAGCTGTTGGATGAGCGCCGCCAGATCGAGGTGCCCCGGGATCGAGCCGAGCATCGCCCCCAACTCGTCGCGGAGGTCGTCGATGGCCTCGTACTCCTTCGCCAGGATCGCGATCTGGGCCTCCAGATCCGCATTGCTCGCCTCGGTCTTCCGCGCCTCGACCTCGGCCTGGAGCCCGCCCTCGATGAGCGGTCCGACGAGCAGGAACCACCCGAGCACGAGCGTCACCACCACGCCGAGCGCGCCCACCACGAACCATAGTCGCTTCGAGCTCATGAGTCGCCGCCTTCCTGGCTGTCGGCATCCCCAGTGCCGTCCGGGGCTTCGGCATCATCGGAGTCCTCGGACTCCTCAGGCGCGAAGGGGTTGCTGATCGCCTCCTCGTTGAAGTGGATGACGAGATCCGTCAGGTAGCTGCCGTCCTCCTGCACTGAGATGGTGCCCGGAACCGTGTCGACGACGAAGTCGAGCCGCTCGAGGGCATCCAGCCAGGCACTCACGTCGGGCAGCGTCGCCGTGTGCACGGTCATTTGCACGGCCCCCAGCCTCGGTGCCTGCAGCGAGACCGTGGTCTGCGGGAAGCCCTCGAGCGGGGATGCGACATCACCACGGAAGCTCTGCACCGTTCCGGGAAGGGCCGCAGAGACCGCGTTGACCACGGTGCCCCAGTCGATCATGGATGCCGCCCCGACCCGCTGGGCCGTGCCGACCAGTCCGAGCTGGCCTTGGATCTGCTGGACCTCCGCGTACTCGTTCTGCTCGTCCAGCAGCTGCTGAGTGCGGTTGGAGACGGAGTCCAGATGCGTCTGGGCGGTGAGGTTCAACACGGTGCCCACCGCGTATCCGACGCCCACGACGGCGACGGCGACGAGGACGGCGAGCACCGCACCGCCCGCTGCGGCCCGGCCGCGTTCGCGTTCGCGGACCTCGGGCGGAAGGAGGTCGACCCTGGGGGGACCTCCGACGATGAGCTCGGTGACGGCCTTGCGCGCGCTCATGCCGCGCTCCCGACGGCGAGTGCGACGGCGACGCTGTGGCGGGAGTCGGGGTTCGGCACCGAGCGTCGGCCGAACTCGAGCCGCTGGAACGGAGCACCGTACGAGACCGGGAGGCGTGTGAGCCCCGCGAAGGACTCGAGCAGGCCCGGCATGCGGGCGCCACCACCGGTGATCACGATGCGCGAGACCGGCGTCGCCGGGTGCTGCGAGACGTAGTAGTTGATGGTGTCCCGCAGGCCCGTGAGCAGGGTGCCGGTGCTGGATTGGATCACTTCGATCGCCTGGACCTCGTCGGGGGAGGCGCCGGGACGCCCGAGGCCGAGCGCGTGCTTGACGCCCTCGGCGCGCTCCGAGGTCAGGGAGAAGCGCTCGGCGACCGCCTTCGTGACATCGGCTCCGCCGGAGGGGAGGATGCGGACGAACCCGGGCACGCCGGCGGTGGCGATCACGACGTTCGTCGTCGTCGCCCCGAGGTCGATGAGCGCGACCGTCTCGGCGATGCTGCGATCGGTCAGCAGGCGGGCGAGCGCGAACGGGATCAAGTCGACCGCGACCACCTGCAGTCCGGCCAGGCGCACCGCGGTCACGCCCGCGGTGACCGCCTCCTTGAGCGCGGCGATCAGGAGACCTCGGAGCATCGGGCCCGACTCCCCGTCGACCTCGGCGGCAGGGTAGAAGTCCAGGATCGCATCCGCGACGGGCACGGGCAGCATCTCCTGCACCTGGAAGGGCAGCGCCTCGCGCACCTGCTTGAGCGGCATCCGCGGCAGGCTCAGCTCACGTGCCAGCACGCGAGAGTTGCCGACGCCGAGCACCACCCGCTTCGTGCGGAAACCGCCGACCGACCACAGGCGCTTGAGCGCCGAGGCGAAGGTCTGCACCTCCCTGACCTCGCCGGCCAGCACCGAGCCGGGCGGGATCGGCACCTCCCCCATGCGCACGACGCGAGGTCGTGAGCCGTCCGGATCCTCGACCTCGACGCCGCGGACGGTGTCGCTGCCGATGTCGACTCCTACGATGCGTGATGCCATGCTTCCCCCCGAGTACTCATGCCAAGCCGGCGACGTGCAGGTATGTGGCGGCGATCCAGTCGCCGAAGACGATGCCGATCCAGGCGCCGAGGATCATCCATGGTCCGAACGGTATCGCGCTGCGCCGCGTCGCCCTGCGCGCCACGAGCAGCAAAAGCCCGATGAGGCCGCCGAGCACGAAGGCCGCGAACGCCGCGACGATGAGGGCCGGCCAGCCGATCCAGCCCGTGACGATGCCCACGAGCGCCGCGAGCTTCACGTCACCGAGTCCCATGCCCCCCCGCGTGCCGAGTGCGAGGCCGAGGTAGAGGAGGAAGAGCGCGACGCCGCCGATGCCTGCACGGGCGAGGGCCGCGGGATCCCCCACGAGCAGACTCGAGGCCGTCAGGAGCACCGCCATGACGACTATCGCCGGCACGAGAATCCGGTTCGGCAGGCGACGCGTCTCGAGATCGATGAGCGCGAGCGCGATGCTGACCGCGGCAAGGTACAGGAAGGCGACCAACTCGATGACGGCTGACACCGAGTCGGCGACCGATCGCGCGCCGAGCACGGCAGGCAGCCAACCGAGCGCCACCAGGGTGAACGCCACGGCCGTGCCGAGTTCGACCAGCGGATACCGCACGGCGATCGGCTCTGCGCAGTCGCGGCAGCGCCCGCGCAGCAGCACCCACGACAGCACGGGGATGTTGTCACGCGCGCGGATCGCGGAACCGCAGGACGGGCACGCGCTCGGCGGGTGCACGACGGACTGCGCCAGCGGCACCCTGTGCACCACGACGTTCAGGAACGAGCCGATCACCGATCCGAGGCCCCCCACCAGGACAGTGATCGCGATCACGGTCTCAGATCTCGCAGGTAGACC
>JBAQPI010000090.1:0-1532 GCA_049305635.1 Rhodoglobus sp.
ACTTGATGTTTGCCACGTGGATGCTTTCTGGTTGTTCGGATGTCGTGAGGCAGCCGGGTGGGAATCCCCGGAGTCCGGCTGCGATTCGCCCGGTCCACGATCGGGACCGCGCGCAAGCCAAGGAGTAACGATACCAGTTCCAGCCGATCCGGGCCACCGCATCGAGCAGGATCGTCCGGCACCGGGACCGTGGGACAATGGCACGCAATGTCCCCGCGCGCCCTGACCTCACTCGAGCCCGCCTCGACCGACCCCTCGTTCATCCGCAACTTCTGCATCATCGCCCACATCGACCACGGCAAGTCGACGCTCGCCGACCGCATGCTCGGCATCACCGGCGTCGTCAGCGACCGCGACATGCGCGCCCAGTACCTCGACCGTATGGACATCGAGCGCGAGCGTGGCATCACGATCAAGTCGCAGGCCGTGCGGATGCCGTGGGCGCTCGCCGGCCAGGCTTACGCCCTGAACATGATCGACACCCCCGGCCACGTGGACTTCACCTACGAGGTCTCCCGCAGCCTCGCCGCCTGCGAGGGGGCCATCCTGCTCGTCGACGCGGCGCAGGGCATCGAGGCGCAGACCCTCGCGAACCTCTACCTGGCGCTGGAGAACGACCTGACGATCATCCCCGTGCTCAACAAGATCGACCTGCCCGCGGCCGACCCGGACAAGTACGCGAAGGAGCTCGCGAGCCTGATCGGCGGCAGCCCCGACGAGGTGCTGCGGGTCAGCGGCAAGACCGGCCAGGGCGTCGAGGAGTTGCTCGACCGGGTGGTCGAGCTCATCCCGGCGCCCGTCGGCGACCCGATGGCGCCGTCGCGCGCGATGATCTTCGACTCCGTCTACGACTCCTACCGCGGCGTCATCACCTACGTGCGCATGATCGACGGCAAGCTCAGCCCGCGCGAGAAGATCCAGATGATGTCGACGAAGGCCGTGCACGAGCTGCTCGAGATCGGGGTGTCCTCGCCCGAGCCGACCCCGACGAAGGGCCTCGGCGTCGGCGAGGTCGGCTACCTCATCACCGGGGTGAAAGACGTGCGCCAGTCCAAGGTCGGCGACACGGTCACGAACGCGCAGCGACCCTCGACGAAGGCGCTGCCCGGCTACACCGACCCCAAGCCCATGGTGTTCTCGGGGCTGTACCCGATCGACGGCAGCGACTACCCGGTGCTGCGCGAGGCCCTCGACAAGCTCAAGCTGTCGGATGCCTCACTCAACTACGAGCCGGAGACCTCGGTCGCGCTCGGCTTCGGCTTCCGCTGCGGATTCCTCGGCCTGCTGCACCTCGAGATCGTCACCGAGCGGCTGGAGCGCGAGTTCGGCCTCGACCTGATCTCGACGGCCCCGAGCGTGACCTACGAGGTCACCACGGAGGACAAGAAGCAATATACGGTCACCAACCCGAGCGAGTTCCCCTCGGGCACCAAGATCGCGCACGTCACCGAACCCATGGTGCGCGCCGCCATCCTCGCCCCCAAGGACTACGTCGGCACGATCATGGAGCTGTGCCAGTCCCGCCGCGGGGC
>JBAQPI010000091.1:0-2206 GCA_049305635.1 Rhodoglobus sp.
CGTGAAGTCCGTGCGGGTGCTGACGTTCAAGGACGTCAACGTGGAGGAGCTCAGCTCGAAGGAGCTCGAGCTGCCGAAGGAACTGGCGCTCGACGAGTGAATCGCGACGGGCTCGAGCACCGCGACGGGCTTCTTCGACGGCCGCGGACCCGTGGGGGTGTGGCTCGCGCGGCGCCTCGCAGCGGTGCGCAATTGCACGGATTCGGGGCGACACGCCGACCGGGCGGGGTCGACACGCGTGAGGCTCACGGACTCCGTGCAGGGAGCGTGCGCCGTGCGCTGCCCCTGTGGGTCGCCACGTGCATCCGTCCGGGCGTGCGCGCCGCCGCGACCGACGCCGGCTGTGCATGGAGAACGGTGCGATCACCAACGGCAGTGTAGGCGGGCGAGACCAGGCGGAACTCTGTACGACCGCCACGTACGGCTAGTCCCTCCCAGCCGCAGCAAGACCCACGAGCCCACCGTCTTGCGTCCGGCCCGCGAGCGCGACCCCGGCGCACGCCAGGCTGTCCGTCATGGCAGCGAAGGACGCACTCGGGCGGCGCGGTGAGCAGATCGCGGCGCGGCATCTCGAGGCCCGCGGCCTGAGCATCCTCGACCGCAACTGGCGCTGCCCGCAGGGCGAGATCGATCTCGTCGCGCGCGACGGCGACGAACTCGTGTTCGTGGAGGTGAAGACGCGCGCGGGGCTCGGGTACGGGCATCCGCTCGAATCGATCACGACGGTGAAGCTCGCCCGACTGCGGCGGCTCGCGGCCGCGTGGTGCGAGGCGCATCCGGGCGGTCATGACCGCATCCGCATCGACGCGATCGCGGTCATCGCGCCAGCGGGCGGTGCCGTGCAGGTCGAGCACTTGGAGAGGGTCTTCTAGTGGGCATGGGTCGCACCTGGTCGGTGTCGCTGCTCGGGCTTCAGGGTGCTGTGGTCGAGATCGAGGCGGACCTCTCGAGCAACCTGCCCGCCTTCGTGCTCATCGGCCTGCCGGACGCCGCGCTCGGCGAGGCGAAGGACCGCGTGCGGGCCGCCGCGACCAACGCCGGCTGCCCGCTGCCGAACCGCAAGATCACCGTCAACCTCTCGCCCGCGGCGCTGCCCAAGCACGGCTCCGGATTCGACCTCGCGATCGCACTCGCCGCGCTCGCGGCGGCGGGGGAGGTGCGCGCGGCATCCATCGAGCGCGTGCTGCACCTGGGGGAACTGGGACTCGATGGGCGGTTGCGGCCGGTCAACGGCATCCTGCCCGCGGTGCTCGCCGCCTCGCGCGCCGGGTTCGAGACCGTGATGGTGCCCACCGGCAACGCGGACGAGGCGGCGCTCGTGCCCGGCATCCGGGTCGTCGCGGTCGCGTCGTTGCGAGACGCGGCAATCTGGCACGGCGGTGCGTTCGAGCCGGTGCCTGTCGAACCGATCCTGCGGAGCCTCGCGGATGCCCCCGCCGACGACACCGGCGACCTCGCCGACGTCATCGGCAACCCCGACGCCGTCGACGCGATGCTCGTCGCCGCGGCGGGCGGACATCACGTGCTGCTGCTCGGGCCGCCGGGAGCGGGCAAGACCATGCTCGCATCCCGCCTGCCGGGGCTGCTGCCCGACCTCGACGCGCGCGCCGCGCTCGAGGTGAGCTCGGTGCGCTCCCTCGCCGGCCTGCCGGTCGGCGGCGCGCTCGCGACCCGGCCGCCGTTCGAGAACCCGCACCACACCGCCTCTGCGGCGGCGCTCGTCGGGGGCGGCTCGGCGACGATCCGTCCCGGCGCCGCAGCGCGGGCCTCCGACGGCGTGCTCTTCCTCGATGAGGCGCCCGAGTTCGCGGCGGTCGCCCTCGACGCGCTGCGGCAACCGCTCGAGTCGGGGGTCATCAGCATCCACCGGGCGAACGCGGTCGCGCACTTCCCAGGGCGATTCCAGCTCGTGCTCGCCGCCAATCCCTGCCCCTGCGGGCAGTACGGCGCACGCGACTCCGAGTGCACGTGCCCGCCGAACGCACGAAGGCGCTACCTCGGCAAGCTCTCCGGTCCGCTGCTGGACCGCATCGACATCCAGCTGCGCGTGCACCGCATCACCGCGGCCCAACTGCGGCTCGCTGCGCAGGGCGGCGGGATGACGACGGCCGAGGCCCGCGCCCGCGTCGCCACCGCGCGCGCCGCCTCCGCCGCCCGCCTGAAGGACACCCCGTGGCGTCTGAACTCGCACGTGCCCGGCACCTGG
>JBAQPI010000092.1:0-6993 GCA_049305635.1 Rhodoglobus sp.
GTCTTACATCGAGCCCACAGTGGCTGCCGGCGACGGGCTCTCGCAGCAGTCCAGGCGCTCCGACTCGAGGCTGAACCCCAAGTACAGCTTCGACAACTTCGTCATCGGCGGCTCGAACCGCTTCGCACACGCCGCGGCGGTCGCCGTGGCCGAGGCTCCCGCGAAGGCCTACAATCCGCTCTTCATCTACGGCGAGTCCGGCCTGGGCAAGACGCACCTGCTGCACGCGATCGGTCATTACGCCGAGAGTCTGTACCCGGGTATTCGCGTCCGCTACGTGAGCTCCGAGGAGTTCACGAACGACTTCATCAACTCGATCGCCAACAACCGAGCATCCGTCTTCCAGTCGCGTTATCGCGAGATCGACATCCTGCTGATCGATGACATCCAGTTCCTCCAAGGCAAGGACTCCACCCAGGAGGCCTTCTTCCACACCTTCAACACACTGCACGATCACAACAAGCAGGTCGTCATCACGAGCGACCTGCCCCCGAAACACCTCACGGGCTTCGAGGACAGGATGCGGTCGCGCTTCGAGTGGGGCCTCATCACCGACGTGCAGGCGCCCGACCTCGAGACACGCATCGCGATCCTGCGCAAGAAGGCGCAGAGCGAGAAGCTGCAGGTCGACGCCGACATCCTCGAGTACATGGCCTCGAAGGTCTCAAGCAACATCCGCGAGCTCGAGGGCACCCTCATCCGAGTGACCGCGTTCGCGAACCTCAACCGGCAGCAGGTGGATCTGGCTCTCGTACAGACGGTGCTCAAAGATCTCATCACCCTCGATGAGGACAATGTGATCGCGCCGGTGGATATCATCAACCACACCGCGGAGTACTTCAAACTGACGGTCGATGATCTCTACGGGTCATCCCGTTCCCAAGCGGTCGCCACCGCACGACAGATCGCAATGTACCTGTGCCGGGAGATGACCAATCTCTCCTTGCCCAAGATCGGCCAGCTGTTCGGCAATCGCGACCACACCACGGTGATGTATGCGAACAAGAAGATCACCGAGCTCATGAAGGAACGCCGTTCCATCTACAACCAGGTGACCGAGTTGACGAGTCGCATCAAGCAGGATCACCGGTTCTCCAAGTCCTGACCCTCTTCACACAGTGTGGATAACCTGTGGAGAATCCCCACGACGCGCCGAGGCGCCTGTTGATGCATGATCTGGTTCTGTGGAATGCGAAAGGGATTCAACCGGAACGCTCGGCCTCCTCCACGGCACCGGCCCCGATCCGCCCACATCTCACACCGTTGTAGTTCCCAAGGGATGCGTGGCATCGAGCGAGTTACCAACATTCCCCACAGCGGTTATGAATGTTGTCCTCTTCACAAGAGGTATTGGAAGCGAGACAACCCCGTCGTCATCGCGCCAGTCCCCCTGTGCCAGTATTAACCCGGCCAGCGCAGTACCGGTGAGGGGTGATTCGTGAAGTTCCAGGTCAACCGTGACGTGTTCAGCGAGGCCGTCTCTTTCGCGGTGAAGCTGCTGCCGCAGCGCACCACCCTCCCGATCCTCAGTGGTGTGCTCATCGAGGCCGGCACCGACGGTCTCGTGCTCTCATCGTTCGACTACGAGGTGTCGGCGCGCACCGAGATCGGCGCCCAGGTCGAAGAGCCGGGTCGGGTACTCGTCTCCGGCCGTCTGCTCGCCGAGATCGCGAGCCGTCTACCCAACGCCCCTGTATCGTTCGCGACCGAGGACGGTCGCATCACCGTCAGTTGCGGGCCGAGTCATTTCACCCTGCTGAGCATGCCCGTCGAGGAGTACCCGACCTTGCCCGCCGTTTCGCCGGATGCCGGTCTCCTCCAGGCCGAGGACTTCGCCGCGGCGATCGCGCAGGTTGCCGTCGCCGCTTCCCGAGACGATGTGACCCCGGTCATCACGGGCGTGCAGCTCGAGGTCTCCGAGAACGCCCTCTCGCTCGTCGCCACCGACCGCTACCGGGTCGCCGTCCGCGAGATCGCCTGGGATGCCGGCAGCTCGGGCATGACCGCCGCGACCGCCCTCGTCCCCGCTCGCACCCTCATCGAGATAGGCAAGACCTTCGGCCACTCCGGCACGATCTCGGTCGCGATCACCAGCACGGACGACCGCGAGCTCATCGCCTTCTCCGCTGATAAGAAGACCGTGACCTCGCTACTGATCAAGGGCAACTTCCCCCCGGTGAAGCGACTCTTCCCGGAGACGGTCGACAACTACGCGGTCATGAACACCGCCGAGCTGATAGAGGCCGTGCGGCGCGTCTCGCTCGTGCTCGAGCGGGAGGCGGCCCTGCGATTCACCTTCTCGATCGAGGGGGTGACCCTCGAGGCGATCGGCTCCGAGCAAGCCCAGGCCTCCGAGTCGATCGACGCGTTCCTCACCGGCAGCGACACGGTGGTCTCGCTCAAGCCGCAGTTCCTGCTCGATGGTCTGGGCTCGGTACACTCGGAGTTCGTGCGGGTCTCGTTCACGAAGACGGAGAACCCGAACAAGCCCGGGCCGGTGCTCATCACGAGCCAGTCCTCGAAGGATCAGCCGGGCGCCGACAACTACAAGTACCTGCTGCAGCCGAACCTGCTGCTGCGCTAGGGGCCGGCATGCACATCGGTCTCATCGGTCTCGGCAGGATGGGCAACAATATGCGTGCCCGGCTTCGCGCGAAGGGCATGGACGTCGGGGTCGCCGGCAACCAGTTCGGCGGGCACACGGTTCGCAAGAGCTGAGCGACGTGTTCGTCTGCCACCTCTCACTCGTCGACTTCCGGAACTACGAGACCCTCGACCTCGAGCTCCAAGCCGGCCCCAACCTCTTCGTCGGGAGCAACGGGCAGGGCAAGACCAACCTCGTGGAGGCGGTCGGCTATCTGAGTGCGCTCGGCTCGCACCGTGTCTCGACCGATCACGCCATGATCCGGCAAGGCCGGGACGCCGCGATCGTGCGTGCCCGGCTGCGCAACGGCGAGCGCGAGGCCCTGCTCGAGGTGCAGATCAACCGCGCCGGCGCGAACCGAGCGCAGGCGAACCGCTCGCCGATCAAGCCGAAGGAACTGCCGCGGTACTTCTCGAGCGTGCTGTTCGCGCCCGAGGACCTCGCGCTCGTGCGCGGTGAACCCTCCGGGCGGCGGCGATTCATGGACGAGCTGCTCGTGCTGCGCACGCCACGACTGGCGGGGGTGCTCGCCGACTACGATCGCGTGCTGCGGCAGCGCAACACCCTGCTCAAGTCGGCGCGCGGTCTCGGCGGAGACCGGCTCGGCACGCTCGAACTCTGGGATGAACGACTCGTCGCCCTCGGCTCGGAGCTCGTCGAGGCGCGCACCCGGCTCGTCGCAGAGCTGGACCCCGAGGTGTCGCGCGCCTACGAGGCGATCGCCGGGGCCGATCACGCGGCCGGCCTGAAGAGCCGGTTGAGCATCTTCGGCGCGAGCTCCGACGACGAGGAGTCCGGTGAGTCGCGCGGCGGGATCGTGGTGGCGGATGTCGCGGCCGAGGCCTTTCGCGCGACGCTCGCCCGCATCCGCCGTTCGGAACTCGACCGCGGGCTGACCCTCGCGGGCCCGCACCGGGACGATCTCGCCCTCGAGCTCAACGGCCTCCCGGCCCGCGGGTACGCGAGCCACGGTGAGTCGTGGTCGTTCGCACTCGCGCTCAAGCTCGCGGCGGCGGCGGTGCTGCGGCGGGAGTCGTCCTCCGGGGATCCGGTGCTCGTGCTCGATGACGTCTTCGCGGAACTCGACGAGTCGCGCCGCGGGCGCCTCGCCGAGGCGGTGGGCGACTTCGAGCAGGTGCTCATCACCGCCGCGGTCTACGATGACGTGCCGGCGAGCCTCGCGAGCCATGTCGTGCGGATCGAGGCGGGACGGGTGGTGACGAACGATGCCTGAGGAGACTTCCCACCCCGAGCACGTCGGCGTGTACCTGCGCCTGCGCAGCGTGTTCGGCGACGGCGCGAGCCGGTCGATGGCGGCCAGGAAGAAGAAGCTCAAGGCGTCCCGTAGCGTGCCGTTCTCCGAGGGTCGCGATCCGCTCGGCCTCGGCGAGGCCATCGACTCCCTCACGGTGAAGCTCGGCTGGACCTCGTCGCTCGCGAAGTCCGAACTGCTGCTCGGCTGGCCCGCGATCGTGGGTGCCGAGACCGCCGAGCACGCCGAACCGGTCGGCATCGAGGATGGCCTGCTCACCGTGCGCTGCGACTCGACCGCCTGGGCGACGCAGTTGCGGCTCATGCGCACCCAGATCACCACCGAGATCGCGAAGCGGTTCCCGGACGCCGGCATCCAGTCCGTGCGATTCGAGGGGCCCAACGCCCCATCCTGGAAACGCGGCCCCAGATCGATCCCAGGCCGCGGCCCGCGCGATACCTACGGCTGACGAGGCAAATTCGGTCACCCGGCCTAAGAAATGTCCGCAGATGGCGGAATTCGGCCTGTTGACGAGCCCTGTTTGGTAGAATCGTTCCCATCGCCGAAGGCACCTCCCGCCGTGGAGTTCCCGCCCCGGATGATGCGCGAACCAACGGCAGGGAGCCAACTTCACATGACAGCCACGCCTCACGAGGACCTGCCGGAGAGCACCATCATCTCCAACGGCCACGTCGCCGCCGACAGCTACGGTGCTGACCAGATCCAGATCCTCGAGGGACTGGAGGCGGTGCGTAAGCGCCCCGGCATGTACATCGGCTCCACCGGTCCGCGCGGCCTGCATCACCTCGTCTACGAGGTCGTCGACAACTCCGTGGACGAGGCGCTCGCCGGGTACTGCGACACCATCACGGTGACGCTTCGGCGCGATGGCGGCGTTCGGGTCACGGACAATGGCCGCGGCATCCCGGTCGATCTCAACAAGCAGGAGAACAAGTCCACCGTCGAGGTCGTCATGACGATCCTGCACGCCGGCGGCAAGTTCGGCGGCGGCGGCTACGCGGTCTCCGGCGGCCTGCACGGCGTCGGCATCTCCGTGGTCAACGCACTCTCGCGTGAGGTCGACACCGAGGTGCGCCGCCAGGGCCACGTCTGGCGCATGAGCTTCGAGCACGGCGTGCCGACCGCGCCCCTGGCCCAGGGCGAGGCATCCGATGAGACGGGCACCACCCAGACCTTCTGGCCGAACCCCGAGATCTTCGAGACGGTCGAGTTCGACTTCGAGACGCTGCGGGCCCGCTTCCAGCAGATGGCGTTCCTGAACAAGGGGCTGCGCATCACGCTCACGGATGAACGGCCCAGCGAGCGCGGCGAAGAGGACGTCGTCGAGAGCTACCGCTACGAGCGGGGCCTCGTCGACTACGTCGAATACCTCAACAAGGCGAAGAAGAACGAGCTCATCCACCCCGAGGTGATCGCCTTCGAGTCCGAGGACACCGAGCGCCGCATCTCCCTCGAGGTCGCGATGCAGTGGACCAACGGCTACACCGAGTCCGTGCACACCTACGCCAACACGATCAACACCCACGAGGGCGGCACCCACGAGGAGGGATTCCGTGCGGCGCTCACGACGCTCGTCAACAAGTACGCGCGCGACAAGGCCATCCTCAAGGAGAAGGACGAGAACCTCTCCGGCGATGACGTGCGCGAGGGGCTCACGGCCGTGATCTCGGTCAAGCTCGGCGAGCCGCAGTTCGAGGGCCAGACCAAGACCAAGCTCGGCAACACCGAGGCGAAGTCCTTCGTGCAGAAGGTCGCGGGCGAGGCGCTGGCCGACTGGTTCGACCGCAATCCCACCCAGGCCAGGGACATCATCCGGAAGGCGCAGCAGGCCGCGATGGCCCGCATCGCCGCGCGCAAGGCCCGCGAGCAGACCAGGCGCAAGGGGCTGCTCGAGTCCGGCGGCATGCCGGGCAAGCTTCGGGACTGCTCGAGCAGCGACCCGTCACTGTCGGAGATCTTCCTCGTCGAGGGCGACTCGGCCGGCGGCTCGGCGGTGCAGGGTCGCAACCCCGAGTTCCAGGCGATCCTGCCGTTGCGCGGCAAGATCCTCAACGTCGAGAAGGCGAGACTCGACCGGGCGCTGGCCAACAACGAGGTGCAGGCGATGATCACGGCCTTCGGTGCCGGCGTCGGCGAGGACTTCAACCCCGAGAAGGCCAGGTACCACAAGATCGTGCTCATGGCGGACGCCGACGTCGACGGCCAGCACATCACGACGCTGCTGCTCACGCTGCTGTTCCGCTACATGCGACCGCTCATCGACCTGGGGTACGTGTACCTCGCGCAACCGCCGCTGTACCGGCTCAAGTGGAGCAACGCACCGCACGAATACGTCTACAGCGACCGCGAGCGGGACGCGCTCGTCGAGCTCGGCCTCGGCAAGGGCAAGCGCATGCCGAAGGACAACGGCATCCAGCGCTACAAGGGCCTCGGCGAGATGGACTACAAGGAGCTCTGGGAGACCACCATGGACCCGGCCACCCGCACCCTGCTGCAGGTGACCCTGGATGACGCTGCCGCCGCCGACGAGATCTTCTCGACCCTCATGGGCGAGGACGTCGAATCCCGGCGCAGCTTCATCCAGCGCAACGCCAAAGACGTCCGCTTCCTGGACATTTAGGGATCACCATGGCTGACGAGACTCCCAGCGAGCCCACCTTCGAGGCGGCGGCGGTCGACGACCGGCACGACAAGATCGACCAGGTCGACCTGCAGCTCGAGATGCAGCGCTCCTACCTCGACTACGCGATGAGCGTCATCGTCGGCCGCGCACTGCCGGAGGTGCGCGACGGGCTCAAGCCCGTGCACCGCCGCGTGATCTATGCGATGTACGACGGCGGATACCGTCCCGACAAGGGCTTCTCGAAGTGCACCCGCGTCATCGGCGATGTCATGGGGCAGTTCCACCCGCACGGCGACTCCTCGGTGTACGACGCCCTCGTGCGACTCGTGCAGCCGTGGAGCCTGCGCTATCCGCTCGCGCTCGGTCAGGGCAACTTCGGCTCACCCGGCAACGACGGCGCCGCGGCGCACCGCTACACCGAGACCAAGATGGCCCCGCTCGCCATGGAGATGG
>JBAQPI010000093.1:0-6989 GCA_049305635.1 Rhodoglobus sp.
GTGTCGGTCTGGTTGCGGCGCAGCTCTCGGCTGATGGTCGACGGCGCCCGCCGCATCGTGTGGGCGATGGAACGGATCGATGTTCCCGCCGCAAAGAGGTCGCGAATCTTCTCCCGGTCCGGCAGCGACAGGTATCGCGGATCCAACTGCCTCTCCACGAGGGGAAGCAACAGCCGTTGACGGGTTTCACTGAGCGGCGCCACCTCCTTGTTGTAGTCGATGATGCGTCCATCGGGATAGACGCGGCGGTTGTTGGCGTGTTCGATTCCCTGGTCCCAGTCAATTGCGGTGCGCAGGTTCAACCCGGTCCGTCGGGCTGCGTCCGCTCGGGTGACCCCGAACTCTCGCAGCCGGAAGTATTCTGCGCGACGGGCTCGGCTGTGCTTCTTGGCATCGATGCCGGCGTCCGCCAGCCACTTATAGCAACTCGCGGGATGAAGACCAACCTCGCGCGCAGCGAGGCTGACCTTGCCGAGGCGTTCGAACGCTTCGAGGAACTCGGTCTTCTCAGCCTCGCGGTAGATCCTGCGGCACGGAGGAACGGTGATGTCGGGCACGGTTGTCGCAACTCTCGGAGAGGGAAGTGTTGCGACGATCGCTAGAACCCAAGGGCTCGGTGAGTTTGCCCCGGCCGATGCCGGACTCGTTGTCCCAGAGCAGCCGTTTGGGTACCGCCCGTGCCGACTGAAGCAGAGACCACATCCCGCAGAGCAAATCCGGCGTCTTCCGCGACGGGAGCATCAGGGCCTGGAAGAACCCGGAGAACGTGGACGTCATCACCAGCACCGGCGGCGTGCCCTCCTGCCCATGGCCCAGCGGCAGGGGCTCGTGCGGGAACCACAAATCGCACTGGACCTGCTGGCCCGGCTCGTGCACGACGCGGTCCGCGGGGTCCGGCGGCACATACTCCGGCCGGATCCCGGCGACTTTGTCCCGGAACACCGACGCCGACCCGGACCACCCCACTCGCTCAGCCAACGTCGACGCGGCCATCGTCGGCGTCACGGCCAACAACACGCGGACCTGCGAGGCGAACGCATCGAAACTCGAGCCCGTCACCGTCCGCTGGTACTTCGGTTGCCGATCCGTTTCCAACGCCCGATCCACCGTTCCCCGGGATACCCCGACGAGCCGGCCGATCTCCCGCTTCGAGTGCTGGCCCTTGGAAAACAGTTGGCGTATCTTCGCCCAATCATCCATATTGATCACCTTCCATTCTGGTCGGTGGCCCTATTTTCGGTCGGCTTTAACAAAATTTGTCAGACACGACGCTAGGCCCCGCCCTGGTGACCTGGCGGGGCCTAGCGTCGTGCTGAGAACTCGGCGCTCTCCGGATTGCTATTGCGTGGTGTAGCCCCCGTCGACGAGGTACTCCGCACCGGTGACGAATGACGCCTCGTCCGAGGCGAGGAACAGAACGACGTTCGACACCTCTTCCGGCTTACCGGGACGCTCGAGGATCGTCGTCGCCAAGACGGCCTTGGCCGTCTCCGGATCCGCGAGGAGCCCGGTCGTCATGGGAGTCTCGATCACGCCGGGGTGCACCGAGTTGACCCTGATCCCGTACTTTGCCAGGTCGACCGCGCTCGCCTTGGTCAACAGCCGGACGGCTCCCTTCGACGCCTCGTAAGCCGCCGCGCTTGGCGCTCCGACGACGCCGTAGATCGACGAGATGTTGACGATCGATCCACCTCCTGCCCGCTGCATCGCCGGCACAGCTGCTCTGACGCCGAGGAAAACGCCCTTCGAGTTGATTGCTTGGACGAGGTCCCACTCCTCGTCGGTGGTCGACTCGACGGGCTTGAGGATGAGGATGCCGGCGTTGTTGACGAGGATGTCGAGCCGACCGAACTGCTTCTCGGCCTCCGCGACGATCTCGGTCCAACGCGGCCCGCTGGTCACATCCTGCTCCAGGCCAACCACTGTCCCGCCGGCGGACTTCGCCATCGCGACCGTTTCGCTCAGTCCAGTCATGTCCACGTCGGTGGCGAGTACCTTCGCCCCCTCTCGGGCCAGTCGCAGTACGTGCGAACGTCCCAGCCCGTTGGCCGATCCAGTGACGATCGCGACCTTGTCTGCAACTCTGTTGCCGATAGCTGTCGCTCCCCTAGGCGTCTCCCTTGACTCTCGAGTCGAGTCGAGTCTACGCAGACACGAGGGACGGCTTGAGGCTGAATCCCTTGAAGCTGGCGGCTTCCGTCTCGGCGAGCGCTCCGCGGTAGGCGCCCATGCCGGCCAGGTAGAACATCACGGTGTGCTTCTTCCCTGGGATGTTGGCCCCGAATATCCACGAATCTGTCTTGGGGAACAGTGTGTAGTCCGCGATGGTCCGACAGAGCTCGGTCCACTCGTCCTCGGCTTCCGGGGTGGCCTCGATGACGACATGGTCCTTCTCGGCCTTCTCGATGAGCTTCGTGATGAACTCGACCTGCACCTCGATCGCCGGCAAGAGGTTCGTGAACGGTCCGTTCGGCCCGAGGACCATGAACATGTTCGGGAAACCAGTCGTCGCCACGCCGAGGTAGCTCGTCGGCGCATCCGCCCAGTGCTCGTCGATGGTCTTGCCGCCGACTCCCTGCAGGTTCATCCGGCGGTAGTTGCCGTCGACCGCATCGAAGCCGGTGGCGAAGACGATGACGTCGAGCTCGTGAACCACGCCGTCTGCGGTTTTCACCCCGGTCGGGGTGATCGCCACGATCGGGTTCTCCAAGATCGAGACGAGGTCGACGTTCTCCTGGTTGTACACCTCGTAGTAGTCGAGGTTGCAGAGCGGACGCTTCGCGTACGGCTGGCTCGGGGTCAGCAGTCGACGCTTCTCCGGGTCCTTCACGATCTGCGCGATCTTGCGTCGGATGAATTCGGCCGCATGCTCATTGGCCTCGGCGCTCACTGCAAGATCGTTGAAGGTGCCGAACATGAAGTAGAACCCGTTACCGCGGTTCCAGGCATCCTCGAAGATCTGCTCACGCTCCGCCGGCGTGACATCGGTAGTGGCGATCGTCGACTCGTCAAAGCCGAAGGCGACACCGGAGTTGCGCACCTGGTCCCAGATCTCGGGCCAACGCTTCTTGTACTCTGCCACCTCCTCCGGCGTGACCGGACCGTTGCCCGAGGGCACGCTGTACTGCGGGTTGCGCTGGAAAACAGTGAGATGCTTGGCCTGCTTGGCGGCGGTGACGATGAACTGCGTCCCGGTCGAGCCGGTGCCGACGACCCCGACGCGCTTGCCGTGCAGGTCGAGATCGCTGGGCCACTCCGCAGTGTGCACGATTCGCCCCTCGAAGAGGTCCTTGCCGGGGATGTCAGGGATGTTCACGGCGGCGAGAAGGCCGAGCCCGTTCACGACGTATCGCGCGGTCCAGGACTCGCCACTCTTCGATCCGACCGTCCAGGTGTCGCTTGCCTCGTCGTAGACGAGCGAGGTGATCTCGGTGTTCAGCTGGATGTCCTTGCGGAGATCCCAGCGGTCGACGACCGCATTCGCATACCGGAGGATGTCGGGCTGGTTGATGTACTTGCGGTCCCAGTCCCATTCCTGGAGGAGTTCCTGGTCCCACGAGTAGCGGTAGAACGGGCTCTCGGTGTCAGACATGGCACCCGGGTACCTGTTCCACCACCAGGTGCCTCCGATGCCGGCGCCCTTCTCGAAAGCGCGCACGTTCAGACCGAGGTCATCCCGCAGCGTGTGTAGCTGGTAAATGCCGGCGAATCCGCCGCCGATGACGATCGCGTCGTAGTCGACGTCCTTTGTTGCCATTGCGATCAACTCCTTCGTTGAGTTCTGGTTGGGGATGGTCAGGCGTTGAGCCACTTGCCGATGGCGACGAGTTCGGCGTCGACCTCGGGGTCACGACCGGCGAGGAACGGGTAAACGTGCTGCTGGCCTTCCGCAATATTGAGCGTGACGTTCACGCCAGCGGCCTTCGCCTTCTCGGCCAGGTGCTTCGCGTTGTCGACCAAGCTCTCGACAGACCCGGCGGTGATGTACAGCGGCGGGTATCCGGCGAAGTCCGCGTACAGCGGGTTGGCCAGCGGCGCCGTCGGACTCGTGACCCCGGCCAGGACACCGGCGATCATGCCGTCGAGCAACGGCGTCGTGATCAGTGCGTCGGTCGGGTCGTTCGTCACGAGGCTCTCGAGCTTGTTCTCCATGTCGAGCCAGGGGGAGAACGCGATCACGTGTCCGGGCAATGGCAGCCCCTGCTCACGCAAGGCGAGCGGGATGGCGACGGCGAGGTTGCCGCCCGCCGAGTCGCCGATGGTCGCGATGTTCGCGGGCTTGATGCCGCGGTCCAGGAGGGCCTTCACCACGGCGACGCCGTCCTCGACCTGCGCCGGGTGGGGGTGTTCCGGGGCGCGACGGTAGTCGAGCACGAACGAGGTCCATCCGGCCGCCTTGGCGACATGTCCGGCGAGCTTGCGGTGGCTGGAGGCCGACCCGACGGAGAACCCGCCACCGTGGGTGAACACGAGCACCTTGTCCGGGTCCGCGCCGATCGGCAGCGTCCAGATGCCCGGCACCCCGCCGACGACATCTTCCTTGTAGGTGACGCCCTCCGGCTCGACAGTCGGCTGGTGCCACTCGTCGAAGATCGACCGGAACAGGCGCACGTCCAGTTCCTTCGTGACCATCAGGTTCGACCAGTCGAGATAGAGGTCGCGCAATGCACTTTCTTTTACCGCGGTCATCAGAACTCCTTTGTTGTAATGTCTGTTCTTGAGTGTTGTGGTGCCTGTCACTGAGTGCGCAGTCGCACCAGGTCCCCACAGATTGCGCGCGACCGGACCTTGAGTGGCGTTCCAAAGTGGAACGGACCGCGTGCGCGTGTGAGTCGGCCTGCGGCGAGGCTTGATTTTGCAGGGTTCTCGCCCGAACTCATGGAACCTGAGCATCAATAGTCACCGGACTTGGTATCGATGTCGGCCTAATGGTCGTGCACTATTAGGTCGAGGGCACAGCGAAGTGCAGGAGATGACTGACGGGTATGTCCACCATAGAAGCACGCACCGCGACCGAGATCCGGGCTGCGCGGAATCAGATGCTCGAAGCCGGCCGTGACGTGGATTCGCTGGTCGGTCGTCGGACTCGTGTGCGCACGCCGATCGAACGAAGCTGGCGTCGCTCGATCATGACCGCTGCGCCGTCAGCGCACGCGCGATATGTCGGTGAATGTGACGAAGCCGAACCGCTCCTTCAGGCGGCCTTACCGATTCTTGAGCACTGGCGTCCGAGTCTCGACGACCTTCCGGTCGCGTTCTTCCTCGCCGACTGCACCGGCCGTGTGATAGCTCGGCGCGTCGGTGACTCCGGACACGCACGTCGGCTCGACAAGGCATCAGCGGCAGAGGGCTTCGACTTCTCGGAGATGGGGCTCGGGACGAATGGCCTCGGGACCGCGATCGAGGACCGCCAGGCGGTTATGGTGCAGGGCTCGGAACACTTCAACGATTCCCTGCAGTCGCTCGCCTGTGCCGGTGCCCCGATTTTCGACCTTTCGAATCGACGAGTGCTCGGGTCCGTGTCCATTGCCGCGCCGACGAGCACGGCGACCCAGATGATGCTCGCCTTCGCTCGCCAAGCCGCTCGCCAAATCGAGCAGGAGTATCTCGACAACACCATGCCGTCGCACCTTCGCGCGGTGCTCACGCTCATGTTGCGCAACGCGGTGCAGCGACCGACCCTCATCATCAGTCGAGACGGTGTGTTCAGCAGCATCGGAGGGCTTCCGCTCGTTTCGCCGGAGAACCATGTCCTGATCTGGGAGCACCTGCGGACCTGTGACTGGTCGCGTGACTACCATCCAATCAGCATCGCCGGCAGGGAAGGCGTCGCTCACCGGATCGGCGACCCGTCAGGTGCCCTGGCCTACATGATCGAGCTCGACAACGCTGGACCCTCGGCGCCGCAACGGGATGACTCGACAGGTAGACCGAGGGTCATGGACCAAGAGCATGCCGCTGCGACCGCCGATCCGGTGATGCCTCTGCGAGACGATTCGGAGCGGATCGCGGTGGTGATTCGAGCGTTTCGCGAATCGTCTGGCGTCACGCTGAGTGCTGCCACCACGCAGGCGCTCCTACGGTGGGATTGGCCAGGGGGCATCGGCGAACTCGAAGGCCTGCTCAACCGGCTGGCCCGAGAATTCCCAAGCGGTACCGTCCCGCTGTCGGCTCTCCCCGAGGCGATGCGCTTGCGGGGGACGTCCACGAGCAGCATCGCTGCCGCGGAGCGCAGAGCGATCGAGGCGGCCCTGGTGGGCAGCGACGGAAACCGGGCGAAGGCAGCAGGACTGCTCGGCGTCGGGCGCACGACCCTCTGGCGGAAGATGCGCGCGTATGGAATCGATGAGCGACAAGACCTCGCCGATTGACTGCGGGAGCCTGACCCGGTTTCCCGGAACTGAGCTGGAGGCGATGATGGCCTCGCGGGCTGAGGGGCTTCATCAAGCCCGGGCGAGGCACTCCTTCGCCGCAATGCGGAGCTGCTCGAACGGCACGCTCGACTGACCGGGGCGACACGCGGCGCGGGGTTCTCAGTCGGGCCGGTTCCTAGGCGGCGCGATGCGCGGAATGGGCGGCCGACACCGTGACGTCGGGGGAGTCCTCGTCGTTGCGCCGGCGCAGCAGCTCGGCCTCGACGTGCTTCCAGATCCGCAGGTACTCCTCCTCGTCAGGGTCGAGAGGGTTGGCGCGGCGGCCAGGCTCCTCCGCGGCGGCGCCGGGCCCGAGTGCTGCGGCGACGTCCCACGCGATCGTGTCGGCGATGGTCGAGACGAAGACCGCGTCATCCGCGCCCGGGCGTCCGAGCGTGATGCGGAAGCTGCCACCGGGCCCGAACAGCGCGAACAGGCGGTCTCGCATGAGGTCGTAGACGGCCTGCTGGTCGGGATGCACGTCTCCATTGTCGGGGACCGCCTCGGCGCCCCTCGGCCAACACGCCGTCAGAGCCAGCCGCGCCGCTTGAACACCGCGTAGAGCCCCACGGCGGA
>JBAQPI010000094.1:0-6136 GCA_049305635.1 Rhodoglobus sp.
CTCAGACGCGCAGAGGGCCAAGTCCGCGGAATCCAGCGGATGGTCGAAGACGACACCTATTGCATCGATGTGCTGACGCAGGTTTCGGCGGCGACCAAAGCGCTCGAAACCGTGGCCATCTCACTCCTGAACGACCATCTCGCCCATTGCCTTGCCGAAGCGGCGCGCGAGGGCGGGGCTGTCGCGGATGAGAAGGTCACCGAGGCGATGGTCGCAATTGCTCGACTGGTTCGTTCCTGACGTTCCGCGAGACCGAAGAATCCGAAGAGAGAGATCCACATGTCCAACACCGACACCAGCATGAACCAGAACGACCTGGGCCTTACCGACAAGAACGCGGGATGCGCTTGCTGCTCCCCGGCCGACGAATCCACTGTCGCACCCTCGCGGGTCATCGAAGCGCCGTTCTCGACGACGCTGTCCGTCACGGGAATGACCTGCAATCATTGCGTTTCGAGCGTCACAGAGGAACTCTCCGCGATCGAGGGCGTCGATCGGGTCGCGATCGATCTGGTCGTCGGGGGCGCGTCGACCGTGACCGTCGACAGTTCCGCGCCCCTGGACGAGGGCGCGGTCCGTGCGGCGATCGATGAGGCGGGCTACGTCTTGGTCGGCTCCGCGTCGTGAGCGCATCCGATGTCGTTCTCGACATCGGCGGCATGACCTGCGCCTCCTGCGCCACCCGTATCGAGCGCAAGCTCAACAGGCTCGATGGTGTTGAGGCGAGTGTCAACTACGCCACCGAGAAGGCCCGCGTGCACGTCGAATCCGAGGTGGATGCCGCGGCACTCATCGCCGCAGTGGAGGCCGCCGGCTACACGGCCGTCGTGCCCGCTCCGGCGCGCCCCGCGGCGGTGAGCACCGCGAGCGTGCCCCTCGATGACGAAACCGCCTCGTTGAAGAGGCGACTGACCATCTCGGCGGTGCTGGGCACCCCCGTGGTGATTCTCTCGATGATTCCCGCGCTGCAGTTCACGAACTGGCAATGGCTCGCCCTCGCGCTCGCTTCGCCCGTGGTGGTCTGGGGAGCGCTGCCGTTCCACCGGGCGGCCTGGGTGAACGCACGGCACGGCGCGACGACGATGGACACGCTCATCAGCGTCGGAGTGATCGCCGCCTACGGTTGGTCGCTCTATGCACTCTTTTTCGGCATGGCGGGAATGCCGGGCATGCGCATGAGCTTCTCGTTCATCACCCGGCCGGGGGCGGGCGCTGACGAGATCTACCTCGAAGTCGCCACCGCGGTCACGCTCTTCATTCTCGCCGGGCGCTACGTCGAGGCACGCGCCAAGAAGGAGTCGAGCGCCGCCATGCGCGCGCTGCTCGAGCTGGGGGCCACCGAGGCGACGCTGCTGCGCAACGGCATCGAGACACGGGTCGCGGTCGACTCCCTGGTGCCCGGGGACGTGTTCGTGGTTCGCCCCGGCGAGAAGATCGCGACGGATGGGCTGGTCACCGAAGGCACGTCAGCGGCCGATGTGAGCATGCTGACCGGCGAATCCGTGCCGGTCGAGCTGGGTGTCGGAAGTCGTGTCGTCGGTGCGACCATCAACGTGGGCGGGCGCATCGTGGTCGAGGTCACGCGCGTCGGAGCTGACACCGAGCTCGCCCGCATGGGCCGGCTCGTCGAAGAGGCCCAGACCGGCAAGGCCGAAGTGCAGCGCCTGGCCGACCGCGTCTCAGCGGTCTTCGTGCCTGTCGTGATAGGGCTCGCGCTCGTCACCTTCGTCACCTGGCTCGTGCTCGGGGGCCCACTCACCGTGGCCTTCACCGCGGCGATCGCCACCCTCATCGTGGCCTGCCCGTGTGCGCTCGGGCTCGCGACCCCGACCGCCCTGCTCGTGGGCACCGGCCGCGGCTCGCAGCTCGGCATTCTCATTCGCGGGCCGCAGGTGCTCGAGCAGACGCGCATCGTCGACACGATCGTGCTCGACAAGACCGGAACCATCACCACCGGGCAGATGAGCCTGCTCGGGGTGGTGGCCGCTGCCGGCGAGAGCGAAGCCGAGGTGCTGCGGATCGCGGCTGCCGCGGAGAACGGCTCGGAGCATCCGGTGGGTCGCGCCATCGTCGCGGGAGCACGCGACCGAGGAGTCGACATCGTCGCCGTCGACTCCTTCTCGTCGCTGCAAGGCCACGGCGTGCGGGCCGTCGTCGACGGCAACCTCGTCGTCGTGGGTCGCGCATCCTGGATCACCGCGGAGTGGTCGCTCACGATGCCCGCCGAGATCTCTTCGGCGGTTGAGGCGGCGGAGGCGCGCGCCGAGACCGCAGTGGTCATCGCATGGGACGGCGCCGTGCGCGGCCTCGTCAGCGTCGCAGACACGATCAAGCCCACGAGTGCCGCCGCCATTCGTCGCTTCGTCGCGCTCGGGCTCACTCCGGTGCTGCTCACGGGCGACAACGCGCAGGCCGCGGCTGCCGTGGGCGCCGCCGTGGGGATCGCCGACGTGCGCTCGGGCATCACACCGCAGGGCAAGCTCGATGCCATCCGTGGTTTGCAGGCCGAGGGGCGAGTCGTCGCCATGGTCGGTGACGGCGTGAACGACGCCGCGGCGCTGGCCGCCGCCGATCTCGGCATCGCCATGGGTGCGGGAACGGATGCCGCCATCGCGGCCAGCGATGTCACGGTCATGAGTGGCGACCTCATCGTCGTCGGCGATGCCATCCGGCTCGCGCGCCGAACCCTCGGCACCATCAAGGGCAACCTGTTCTGGGCCTTCGCCTACAACGTGGCCGCGATCCCGATCGCGATGCTGGGCTTGCTGAATCCGCTCATCGCCGGGCTCGCCATGGCGCTCTCATCGGTATTCGTGGTCACGAACAGCCTCCGGCTTCGCCGGTTCCGGGGCAGCGCTCCAGCCTCCCGGTGAGCGTCTCCACACCGACTCCACACGGTCTGCGCGTCGACAACACCTCGTTTGCTCACACTGATTGCCGGCGGGAGCACCAGCTCCATGTCAGACAACAGGAGGATTCGATGGCAAGGCAACGAAACATCGTCATCGGCGCAGTCATCGGCGCGCTGATCGCCGGCACAGGGATCGGCGTCGCCGTCGCAAACGTGGCCCGATCGACGGACAGCGCGGTCGAAACGACTCAGCTCGACGGGATGACCGGGGGCATGAACGGGTCCGGTGGCATGACCACGGGCATGAACGGGGCCGGTGGGATGACGGGAATGTCAGACATGGAGGTCACTGACGAGTTCAGCTACCTCACCATGATGATTCCGCACCACGAGGAGGCGATCGAGGCTGCTGAGGTGTTGAAGGCTGGAACCGATCGGCCCGAGATGCGCGAATTCGCCCAGAGCATCATCGACACGCAAACCCGGGAAGTCGACCAGATGCGTGCTTGGTTGGCCGCGTGGTATCCGGGCCGCGACACCGCGATCGACTACACACCGATGATGCGCGACCTCGCCGGGCTGCAGGGCGACGCACTCGACCAGGCGTTCCTCGAAGACATGATCCCGCACCACATGGCCGCCGTGATGATGTCGCAGCAGTTGCTCACCGCGGGCTTGGCCGACCACGCCGAGGTCGAGCCCTTCGCGCAGACCATCCGTGACTCCCAGCGTGCCGAGATCATGACCATGCACGGCTGGCTCTCCGACTGGTTCGGTGCCTCGGGGATGAACCCCGGCATGGGTCACTGATCGGCTGGCAGAGGTGGTGAAGATCGTCCGGCACATCTGGCGACTTAGGGTGGGGTATGCCTACGGTGCTGATCGTCGAGGATGAACGCGATATCCGCGAGGTGCTCCGCCGCTACCTTGAGCGGGCCGGGCTTGCCGTACTGACCACGGCGTCGGGCGCAGAGGCACTGCGACTTCTCGCCTCGGCTGATCTCGTGCTCCTCGATCTCGGCCTGCCCGATATCGAGGGGACCGACCTTCTTCGAGAAATCCAGCTGCTCGAACGACTTCCGGTCATCGTGTTGACTGCCCGTAGCGCGACCGAAGATCGCATTCGGGGACTCGAGCTTGGTGCGGACGACTACGTGACCAAACCTTTCAGCCCGCACGAAGTCGTCCTTCGCGTGCAGGCGGTCCTGCACCGCCTCGGCGAAAAGCCCACCACCGAGGGTGGTTCCGCAAGCTATGGACAGGATCGTCTCCGGATCGACGAGACTTCCCACCGAGCCTGGCTGGACGGCAAGCCGCTCGAGCTGACACCCACCGAGTGGGGCTTGTTGTCGGCAATCGCGTCCGCGCCCGGGAGGGTCTATTCGCGCTACGAACTGGTGAATCGAGTGCGCGGGTACGAATACGAGGGCTACGAGCGCACCATCGACTCCCACATCAAGAACCTCCGGCGAAAACTCGGGGCAACCGGCGCGGACGTCGTCGAGACGGTACTCGGCGTCGGGTACCGGTTGGGTCTTCCCCGGGACGAGTCACCGTGAGGTCTCTTCGCACGGGGATGAACGCTCTCGGACTGGGTTCCCTCGGGACGCGCCTCCTCCTCGCGTTCGCCCTGGTCGCCGTCTCCTCTGTGCTCGTGCTGACCGGTGCCGCGCTCATCGGCGTCGACCGCGGAGTGCAAGCCGGGCAGCAGGCCGACCACCAACGGGTCGCGGACACCACGGCTGCTGCTGCGGCCGTGGCCTACCAGGCGGCGGGCGGCTGGGCGGGTGCCGACCTCGCTCGAGCGATCGGCATCGGCGATGCGGCATCGGCGCGGACCGCCATCCTCGACGCCGACGGTTCGACCGTGGCATCCACCGGCACCGGCATGGGCCCGGCCGAGGGCATGGGCATGGCGATGAATGCCGAAGCCATCGTCGTACCGGTGATCGTCGATGATGCGGAGGTCGGTTCGGTGAGGGTTGCGTTCCCGGTGATGACCACGTCCCGGGTGCTCGACATCGCGTGGTCGTGGATCCTCATCGCCGCAATCGTTGCGCTGGTCGTTGCCTTCGCGGTCAGTTGGATGGTCACGCGGCTACTCGTGGGGCCCATTCGCGCGATGACCGAGGCGGCACGGCTGTTCACCGCAGGTGATCGTCAATCGCGCGCAAGAGTACGAGCTCCTGGAGAGCTCGGGGACCTTGCTGTCGCGTTCAACGGAATGGCGGACGAGGTCGTTCGATCCGACCGGGATCGACGTAACCTGACCGCGGACGTCGCCCACGAACTGCGGACGCCACTCGCCGCACTCCAAGCCGGCCTGGAGGAACTCCGCGACGGCCTGACAGAACCGACACCAGAAAGCCTCGCCGGCCTGCATGACCAGTCGCTCAGACTCGGCCGAGTGGTGGCGGACCTCGCGGAACTCTCGGCGGTGGAAACCGCCGGCCCCTCGCTGCAAGTGGCTCTCGTCGATCTCGCGCGAGTCGCCGGAGACGAACTCTCGTTGCACGAGCCGCAGCTGCGCGCGGCGGGCTTGCACACCGTCGTGAACATCGCCGGCCCCATGATGGTGCGCGCTGACTCCGACCGCCTTCACCAGGCGATCGGCAACCTTCTCGCAAACGCCACCCGCTACTGCAGCCCAGGCGACACCGTGACGGTCACGCTGGCCGCAGTAGGCGACAGCGCCGTGCTGGAGATCGCGGATACCGGACCGGGTATTCCCGCGAGCGAACTGCCGCACATCTTCGAGCGACTCTGGCGGGGGCGAGTTGCCCAGCAGATCCCCGGATCCGGTATCGGCCTCGCCCTCGTGCGAGAAATCGTCACCAGGCACGGCGGCACCGTCGAGGCGACCTCGTCCCAAGGAGCGGGAACAAGGCTGACCATTCGGCTGCCGAGCGCCGAAGTCACCGGCGCCGAATCAGAATCCGGGTAGGCAATGGGTGCGCGTCATTCGATCTCGTCGGGGCCGCCAGAGCAATCCGCTCGTGGTCGGCCCATGAGCGCCTTGAAGCAGCGTTAGACCGGGACTTCGCTCTCAGTCCCGGTCGAACCACTGCTTCTGGTGCGCCCGGAGGGATTTGAACCCCCGGCCTATTGATCCGTAGTCAATTGCTCTATCCGCTGAGCTACGGGCGCGTTCGTCCGCGCGAAAGCGGACCGTGCAACTATACCAGCGTCGGCGGGGAACCCGTTCCGGCCGATCGAGCAACGCTGCGCGAATTGGACCGCGCGTTCCCCGCGGGTCGCTACCAGGCCTCGGCCGGCGCCTTCACG
>JBAQPI010000095.1:0-7927 GCA_049305635.1 Rhodoglobus sp.
GGCGGCGAGACGACGAAGCCGCCGTCCGCCCCGGCACCGCGCAGGCCCGGCTCGATCACCGCATCCTGCCCGATCCCGGGCAGCACGAGCTCGAGCACCTTGTGCACGTCGGCGAGGTTGCCCACCGGCAGGATCGTCGTGTTGGCCTGGCCGGCGGCACCCTGAGCCTGCGAGTGCGAGGCGCGATTGATCTTGATCTCCCACCAGCCGAAGGGCCGCCAGATCAGCGGCTGGCTGACCTGCACCGCGTGGATGCGCCCGGGCGGCAGGGTCTCGTTGCTGGTCGTGAACAGGCCGTGCCCGATGCGCACGCCGTCGGGGGTGCCCGCGATCGAATAGCGCAGCGACTTGGTGATGCGCGAGAAGTAGTAGCCGCCGAAGCCGATGACGACGGGGACGAGGGAGAACAGCAGGTAGCCGGAGCGCACGAGCCCGAGGCTGAGGCCCACGATGAGCCCGATGACCGCGAGCACGATCGGCAGGGCGCCCAGCGCGATCGAGCCGATGAGCCGGCCCGTGTGCAGCTGCACGACGGACTCCGGCGTGGCGGCGGCGGGGTCGAGCTCGGGCGCGAGCAGTTCGCTCAGGCGACGCTCGATGAGGCCGGCGGCGGCCGAATTCGCGGACTCGGGGCGCTCCCGGGTGCCGGAGGCGAGCTGCAGGATGTCGCGGCGCAACTCGTCCGCCGCCGACGAGCCCAGGTACGCGAGCGTGACGTTGGCGTCCTGCCCGGCGACGTTGACCTCGAGGCGGGCCGCCCCGAACAGCCGCGCGAGGAACGGCCGCACGATGTTGATGCCCTGGATGCGATCGAGCCGCCCCCTCCGCTGCGTGCGGAACAGGATGCCGCTGCGCACCTCCACGAGCTCGTTCGTGATGCGGAAGGCGTGCATCCGCCACGAGAGCCAGAAGCCCGCGATCGTGAGCAGGAGACCGCCGAGCACGGCGAGCAGCACGAGCCCGAGCAGCTCGTTCTCGAACAGGTACTCGAGGGGCTCGACCTGGTCGCCAGGGCCGCCGATGAGCACCTCGATCCACAGGTCGCGCAGGTTGACCAGCACGATGCCGAGGATCGCGACGAAGGCGATGCCGCCGCGCAGCAGCGGCGTGGCCGGGTGCAGCCGGTGCCACTGCCCGTCGGCGAGGCGCGAGCCGATCGGCGGTGCCGCCGTCCGCCCGGCCTCCGGCTCGCTCACAGCCCGGCCCGGCGGCTCTCGGCGAGGGCCACGAGCCGGTCGCGCAGCTCCTCCGCCTCGGCCTCGGGCAGGCCGGGGACGACGACGTTCGTCGCCGCCGCCGCGGTCACGAACCTGAGTTCGCTGAGCCCCACCGCCCGGTCGAGCGGGCCGCGGTTGATGTCGACGAGCTGCATGCGCCCATACGGCACGGCGACGAAGCGCTGGAACATGAGGCCCTTGCGGAACAGCAGGTCGTCCTCGCGCAGCTGGTAGCCGATGGCTCGCACCCGTCGCGGGGTGAGGATGAGGGTGACGATGAAGGCCACCGCGAGCGCGGCGGGCAGCGCCCAGAACCAGGCGATGCCCGTGAGCCACGCGGGCACCGAGGTGGCCGCGAGCGTGACGACCGCGCCGAGGAGCGTGCCGCCGAGGTCGACCCAGACGTACTTGGGCGAGACCCGTCGCCATTCGCCGGGGACGTCGATCGCGGTTGCACGCGTCACAGCGCTCCTCCGGTTTCGGGGCTGCCGCCTCGACCCTCGTCGTCCGGTGGGATCGTGCACCAGTGCTCGGCGACCAGGCCCGCCACGAGCAGCAGGATCGCACCGACCGCGGTCGCCACGGCGGTCACGATCGAGCCGGCGGGCGGCAGCACCGACCGCGTCACCAGATACCCGACGATGCCGAGCCCGCCGCCGGCCACGAGCGCCCCGCTGAGGCTCGAGGCCTTCGCGAGCACGACGACGCGCGTGGCGTAGAAGGGGTCGACGCGGGCGCCGGCCACCCCGCGCGAGACCCGCCACACCGGCCACGCCATCACCACGATCACGACGCCGATGAGCACGAGCGCGATCCCGAGGGTGAACGGCGGGATCAGCACCGGCCGGCCGCCCGCCGCGAGCGCGACCTGCGCGAACCACAACAGCGTCGCGCCGAGCACGGCGAGCAGCACGAGGGTGAGTGGCTTGGTGCGGGTCACAGCAGCGGCTCCGCCGGATAGTCGTCGGGCATGCGGGCGATGAGCGCGTCGATGCGGCCGAGACCCGGCAGCTCCGCATCCGGATCGACCTGCAGCCAGGGCGCGAGCACGAAGTCGCGCTCCCCGGCGCGCGGGTGCGGGATCGTCAGTCCCGGCGAGTCGATCCTCTGCCCGCCGAGCGTGATGATGTCGAGGTCGAGGGTGCGGTCGCCCCAGCGCACCTCGCGCACGCGGCCGTGCGCCGCCTCGATCCGGTGCAGGGCGGTCAGCAGGTCGTGCGGCTCGAGGAGCGTGTGAACGGCGACGACCGCGTTGAGGTAGGCGGGGGCATCCGTGTCCACCCCCTCCGGCTTGAGGGCGGGCGTCTGGACCAGACCGGATGCCGCGGTGACGACCACCCCGGGCAGGCCGGCGATGTCCCGCACGGCATCCCGGATCGTCGCCTCCCGGTCGCCGAGGTTGCTCCCGAGGGCGATGATCGCCGTGGTCGAGGTCATCACCTGGCGAATCCGACGGGCTTGAAGCGCTCCGGTCGCGCACGCATGATGCGCACCGAGACGTCCTCGAATGGCACCGCGATCGGGGCGGCCGGCTTGTGCACCGTGACGGTGACGACCGCCGCCCGATCGTGGGCGAGCACGACCGCGGCGACGCGCTCGGCGACGGTCTCGATGAGATCCACGGGGTCGCGCTCGACCGCGGCGACGACCTCCTCGGCGAGCACGCCGTAGTGGATGGTGCGCCCCAGGTCGTCGGACCGCGCCGCGTCGTGGAAGTCCAGGCCCACCGTCACGTCGATGAGGAACAGCTGGCCGGTGCGGCGCTCCTCGTCGAACACCCCGTGGTGGGCGGTGGCGCGCAGGCCGGTGAGCGTGATCTCGTCGAGGGGGTTCATGCGTTCCGTCCGTCGCTGAAAGCCTGCCACGCGGCCAGTGCCACGCGCGTCGATGCCACATCGTGCACGCGCACGGCCCACACGCCGGACTCCGCCGCGAGGGCGCTCAGCACGGCGGTGGGCAGGTCGCGAGCGGTCGCCGGCGCCCCCTCGCGCAGCAGCGCGCCGAGGAACCGCTTGCGAGAGACGCCCACCAGGATGGGGTGCCCGAGGCTCGCGAGCTCCGGCAGGTGGCCGAGCAGGCGCCAGTTGTGCCCGGCGGTCTTCGCGAAGCCGATGCCGGGGTCGAGTACCACGCGGCCCAGGTCGATGCCCGAGACGACCATCTCGGCGAGCCGGGCCTTGAGCTCCTCGCGAACGTCGGCGACGACGTCGGTGTAGTCGGCGAGGGCGTCCATCTGCGCGGCGGGCCCGCGCCAGTGCATCGCGACGTAGGTCAGTCCCGTCTCGGCGACTACGCGGTACATGCCCGGGTCGGCGAGGCCGCCCGAGACGTCGTTGATGATCGCGGCGCCCGCACCTGCGGCGGCGAGGGCCGTCTCCGCGTTCATGGTGTCCACGCTCACCGTCACCCCGGCGGCGACGAGTTCGCGTACCACCGGGATGACCCGCGCGATCTCCTGCTCCACCGGCACGCGCTCGGCCCCTGGCCGCGTCGACTCGCCTCCGACGTCGACGAGGTCGGCGCCCTGGTCTCGCAGACCCACGCCGTGGGCGATCGCGGCGTCGAGGCTCTGGAACCGCCCGCCGTCGCTGAACGAGTCCGGCGTGACATTGAGGATGCCCATGATCAGCGGCGCGATCATGCCTCCCCCCGCGAGATGAGGGCGATCGCCTCCGCGCGTCCCGCCGGGTCGGCGAGGCTGCCGCGCGCGGCGACCGTGAGGGTGGAGCTGGCGGCCTGGCGCGGGCCGCGCGCGGTCACGCAGCCGTGGGTGGCATCCAGCACTACCAGCACGCCTGCGGGTTCGAGTGCGGTCTCGATCGCGTCGGCGACCTGCTCGCCGAGCCGCTCCTGCAGTTGCGGGCGGGAGGCGACCACCTCGAGCACGCGGGCCAGGTCGCCGAGGCCCGTGATGCGATCCCCGGGGGCGTAGGCGAGGTGCGCGACACCCGTGAACGGCAGCAGGTGGTGCTCGCAGACCGAGCGGAAGGCCAGGTCGCGCACGACCACGAGCTCGCCCTCACCATCGCTCGGGATGCCCGGCATGAGCGGCACCGGGTCGACGCCGATCCCGGCGAAGAACTCCGCGTACGCCTCCGCGACCCGCTGCGGGGTCTGCGCGATCCCGGCGCGCGCCGGATCCTCGCCGATGGCCGCGAGGATCTCGGACACAGCCGCTTCGACGCGCGCGCGGTCGACGGACACGTCCGCCTCAGGCCGTGGCGATGCCGGGCGTCTTGCGCGGGCGGGGGGCGCGCTTCGGCCTGGGCACGTCCGACTCGACGCCGCCGTCCACCAGGTGCGAGTCGACCGGGGCCTTCGCCGGCACCTTGACCGGCGGTCGGTCGGAGAGCGGGCGATCCGCGCTCGAGAGCCACTGCGGGCGCTCGGGGAGCTTCGCGACATCCTTGAAGATCTCGGCGAGCTGCAGGTGGTCGAGGCTCTCCTTCTCGAGCAGCTGGCTGGCGAGCCGGTCGAGCACGTCACGGTTCTCGTTGAGCATCTGCCAGGCCTCGCCGTGGGCGTGGTCGATGAGCGCGCGCACCTCCTCGTCGATGGTCTTCGCGATGTCGTCGGAGTAGGCCTGCGTCTGGTTCATGTCGCGGCCCAGGAACGGCTCGCTGCCGGCGTGGCCGAGCTTGACCGAGCCGACCTTCGCGCTCATGCCGTACTCGGTGACCATCTTGCGGGCGATCGAGGTCGCCTTCTCGATGTCGTTGGATGCCCCCGTCGTCGGGTCGTGGAACACGATCTCCTCGGCGACCCGGCCGCCCATCGCGTAGGTGAGCTGGTCGAGCAGTTCGTTGCGCGTGACGGAGTACTTGTCCTCGAGCGGCAGCACCATCGTGTAGCCCAGCGCGCGGCCGCGCGGCAGGATCGTCACCTTCGTGACGGGGTCGGTGTTGCGCATGCTCGCCGCGGCGAGGGCGTGGCCGCCCTCGTGGTACGCGGTGATGAGCTTCTCCTTGTCGTTCATCAGGCGGGTGCGGCGCTGCGGGCCGGCCATGACACGGTCGATGGCCTCGTCGAGGGCGCGGTTGTCGATGAGCTGCGCGTTCGAGCGCGCGGTCAGCAAGGCGGCCTCGTTGAGCACGTTCGCGAGGTCGGCGCCGGTGAAGCCGGGGGTCTTGCGTGCGACGACCTCGAGGTCGACGCCCTTGGCCATGGGCTTGCCCTTGGCGTGCACCTGAAGGATCTGCTTGCGGCCGAGCATGTCGGGGGAGTCCACGCCGATCTGCCGGTCGAAGCGGCCGGGTCGCAGCAGCGCCGGGTCGAGCACGTCGGGCCGGTTGGTGGCGGCGATGAGGATGACGTTGGTCTTCGGGTCGAAGCCGTCCATCTCCACCAGCAGCTGGTTGAGGGTCTGCTCGCGCTCGTCGTTGCCGCCGCCGATGCCCGTGCCGCGATGGCGGCCGACGGCGTCGATCTCGTCGATGAAGATGATCGCGGGCGAGTTCTGCTTGGCCTGCTCGAAGAGGTCGCGCACCCGGCTCGCACCGACACCCACGAACATCTCGACGAAATCCGAGCCCGAGATCGTGTAGAACGGCACGCCCGCCTCGCCCGCGGTCGCGCGCGCCAGCAGGGTCTTGCCGGTGCCGGGAGGGCCGTACAGCAGCACGCCCTTGGGGATGCGCGCACCGACCGCGAGGAACTTGGCCGGCTCCTTGAGGAAGTCCTTGATCTCTTCGAGCTCCTCGATCGCCTCGTCGGCGCCCGCCACATCGGCGAACGTGACCTTCGGGGACTCTTTGCCGACGAGCTTGGCCTTGGACTTGCCGAACTGCATCACGCGGTTGCCGCCGCCCTGCATCCTCGACAGCAGGAAGTAGAAGATCACGCCGATGATCAGGAAGGGCAGCAGGATGCCCAGCAGGCTCGTCCAGAAGTTGGTCTGCGGCACCTCGTCGTCGAAGTCGTCGAGATTGGCAGCCGTGACGGCCTCGATGACCTCGGGGCCGCGCGGGGTCACGTAGTAGAACTGCACCTGCGTGCCGTTGTCGCCGTCGGCCTTGCTGAGCACGAGGTCGACGCGCTGCTCGCCGTCGACGATCTTCGCGGACTCGACCGTGTCGCCCTTCAGCAGCGCGAGGCCCTGCTGGGTGGAGATCTCGCGGAATCCGCTGCCGGTCAGAAGGGTCGAGCCGATCCACACGGCGGCGATGGCCAGCACGATGTAGATGATCGGGCCGCGGAGGATGCGCTTGAAATCCATGATCTGGCAAGGCTACCGGTCGCACGCTCGGAGCGGTCTGGGTGTTCGCCTTACGCGTAGACGTGCGGTGCGAGCACACCGACGCCGCGCAGGTTGCGGTAGCGCTCCGCATAGTCCAGGCCGTAGCCGACCACGAACTCGTTCGGGATGTCGAAACCGAAGTACTTGACGTCGACCTCGACCTTCGCGGCATCCGGCTTGCGCAGCAGCGCGAGGATCTCCAGCGATGCCGGCGACCGGGTCTCGAGGTTCGCCTTGAGCCAGGCGAGGGTGAGCCCGGAGTCGATGATGTCCTCGATGATGATCACGTGCCTGCCGGCGAGGTCGGCGTCGAGGTCCTTGATGATGCGCACGACGCCGCTCGACTCGGTGCTCGAGCCGTAGGAGGAGACGGCCATGAAGTCGAGCTCGACGGGCATCCGCAGCTCGCGCGCGACATCCGCGACGACCATGACGGCCCCCTTGAGCACGGCCACGAGCATCGGCGTCTCCCCCGCGTAGTCCTGCTCGATGCGACGGCACAGCTCGGCGATCTTGTCCCGCACCTGCTGCTCGGTGAGCAGCACCGTGGTGAGGTCGCCCGCGACGTCGTCGATGTCCATGGGAGTCAGTCCTTCGCGCTGAAGAGAAGCAGGGCGCCGTGCCGTTCCACCCTAATGCCGGGCACGTCGACGGGGCCCTGGCCGTGCCAGTCTGTGACGAGCCGGGCTACCTCGAGGGTGTGCGCGCGGCTGAGCGAGGCGTGGAACTCGCTGTGCACGACGAGCCGGATGAGCCGCTGCCGCAGCGCCGCGGGCTGCACCGCGAGCGCCTGCACGGGCAGCGAGATGCCCGCCTCGGAGTGCTCGGCGAGGTCCTCGGCGATCTCCTCGGCGAAGTGGTCGAGGGCGGCGGCGTCCTCGCGCAACTGGTCGGCGGTGCGCGCGAGCGCCTCCGCGATGCCCGGGCCCAGCTCCTCCTCCATGACCGGCAGCACGCGGCGGCGCACCCGCACCCGCGCGAAGGCGCCGTCGTCGTTCTGCGGATCCAGCCACGGCTCGAGACCCGAGTCCGCACAGCACTGCACGGTCGTGGCGCGCCGGATGCCGAGCAGCGGCCGCAAGTAGAGCCCGGTCACGCGATCCATGCCCGTCAGACTCGTCGCCCCGCTCCCGCGCGCGAGGCCCAGCAGCACGGTCTCGGCCTGGTCGTCGAGGGTGTGGCCGAGCAGCACCGCCACGGCACCGAGTTCGGAGGCGACCGACGAGAGTGCCGAGTACCGAGCGGTGCGGGCCGCCGCCTCGGGGCCACCCGAGTCTGCGACCGTGACCCGCACCACGCGAACGTGGCCCAGCCCCAGATCCCGCGCCTGCTGCGCCGCCCGCTCGGCCACGGCATCCGACCCCTGCTGTAGCTGGTGATCGACGATCACCGCACCGGTCTGCAGTCCCGCGCGCGGACCCTCGAACGCGAGCGCAGCGGCGAGCGCCAGCGAATCCGGCCCACCGCTGAGACC
>JBAQPI010000096.1:0-3648 GCA_049305635.1 Rhodoglobus sp.
GCCCGCAGCTCGGGGCCGTGGCGGTGCGCCGTCGAGAGCGTGAGGGTCGTGGCCTGCGGCAGCCCCAGGACGGCGGCCAGGCGGCCCAGGGCGTCGGGCTCGCCGCCGCGGAAGGAGTTGGTCGCGACATCCGGGTCGCCGAAGGCGACGACGGCGACGCCGCGCGCGGCGAGGGCCCGCAGCACGGCGATCGTGGACTCGGTGGCCTCCTGCAGGTCGTCCACGACCACGAGCCGCAGCCTCGCGATGCGCTCGGGCGCCTCGGGGGCGCCGATCGCCGCGACCGCGAAACGCGCGAGCTCGGCCCCATCGAGCTGGGCCGAGCCGGAGAGGGCGCGCACCCGGAGGTACTCGGCGATGAAGCCGGCCGCCGCGACCCACTCGGGATGCCCGAGCTCCCGCCCGAGCGAGGCGAGGCGTTCGGGGCTCACGTCGTACTCCACGGCGCGCATCATGAGCTCGCGCAGCTCGCTGCGGAACCGGCCGAGCGCGCGCACCTCCGGCCCGAGCTCCTCCGGCCAGGCCGGTCCCGTGCCGTCCTCGAGGTGGCCCTCGAGCAGGTCCGCAATGTCCGCGTCCTGCTCGCCGCCCGTGATGAGGCGCGGCGGCGGCGCGCCCGCCTCGCGCGCCGCGTCACGGGCGAGCTCGAAGGCGAGGGAGTTGACGGTGCGCGCCATGGGGCCGCTCGTCGGTCGGGCCAGGCGCAGCGCGATCGCATCCCGCAGGCGCGTCGCAGTGGTGCGGGCGGTCGTGAGCGCGAGCACCTGGTCGGTGCCCCAGCCGCGCTCGAGCACGCGATCGGCGACGAGCTCGATGAGGGTCGTGGTCTTGCCGGTGCCGGGGGCGCCGAGCACGGCCGCGGATGCCGCATCCGCCAGGTCGATCACCGCACGCTGCGAGGGGTCCAGCCCGACCGGGTGCGGGGTGGCCGCCGCGGGCTCGCCCCGCTGGAATCCCGTGATCGCCACGGCCTCAACCGTAGTGCGGTGCGCTGACAGAGAACGGGCGGATTCTGGCGGCTCGCGGTGTCGTACTCTTGCTGCGTGGACATTCGTATCGGTATCGCCAACAGCCCCCGCGAGCTGGGCTTCGAGTCGGACCAGACCGCGGCCGCCGTGCAGAAGGTCGTCGCCGAGGCGCTCGCCTCGGAGGCGAAGTATCTGAGCCTCACCGACGACAAGGGCAAGATCTACATCGTGCCGACGGCCTCCCTCGCCTATGTCGAGGTCGGTTCCGAGGAGTCCCGCCGCATCGGCTTCGTCGCCTGAGCCCGGCCATGGAACTGCTCTTCGTCTTCGTGATCGCGGCCTCGATCGGTCTGGCGCTGCGTTACCTCGTGCCGCAGCGCGGCACCTCCGGCGCGCTGCTGCTGCCCGCGATCGCCGCGGCCGCCGCCGCGATCGTGTGGGTCGCGCTGCTGTGGTTCGGATGGAGCTTCGACGGCACCTGGATCTGGGTCGCGAGCCTCGCCGCGGGCGGGATCGCGGCGCTCGTCGTGGGACTCGTGCTCCCCCGCCGCCGCGTGGAGGCGGACGCCCACCTGCTCTCGCGACTGTCAGGCGGTAAGGCCTAGGGCATCCATCCGGCGGGTGTGCGCCGCGATGAGCTCGGTGAACACCGGCTCGATCCGGGCCTCGTCCGAGCGGTGGTTCTCGCTGTAGACGAGGGCGGATCTGGCCAGCAGCATCGTGTCGCCGACGAGCCTGCGGCCCCACATCGCCAGTCGCGAGGCCAGACGGGGGTGCGTCTCGATCGCCGCCTCGAGCTCCGCGACGAGCACGCGCTCTCCGGTCTCCCCGGTGAAGATCGCGCCGACGCGCTGCGCGGCATCGCCGGGCAGTCCGGAGGCGAGCCGCGCGAGAAAGTGGTCGAGGAAGCCCGTGGTCAGGTAGCACGTGACGAGCACCTCGTACCAGTCGCTGCCGTGCGTCTCGCGCTCGAACTCGTCCGCGGCCGCCGTGTAGGGCTCCATCGCGGTCGCGGGGTCGACGCCGGCACGCTCCAGTTCGGCAAGCAGGGCGCGGTGCCGGTGCAGCGTCAGCTCGGCGGCGAGCCCGATGGACGCCTTCGCCGACACCGCGGGGGCGGTCGCGATCGCCCGCGAGAGGTTCTCGAACAGCGTCAACTCGATGTAGGCGGCCCGGCCGAGGAACTCCACGAGCGGCGGCGTGAACTCGATGAGCTCGACCTTGGTCGTCGCGATGTGGTCGTTGCGGGTCCGCAATCGCGGCGCCTCGATGCGTCTTGGCTTGCGCCGGAACCACGTTGCCACACCCCCAGCTTATAGACTGGTGACAACCCTCCCGATCTGGCGGAGGTCCTGCGCCCCAGGAGACAACGGGCGCAACTCGTTCTCACCTGACAAGGCACACCTACTCTTTTGACAAACACAGCGACATTCGCAGATCTCGATATCGACCAGGACATGGTCGACGCGCTCGCCACCAAGGGCATCGTCGAACCCTTCCCGATCCAGACCCAGACGATCCCCATGGGGCTCGCCGGCCAGGACATCATCGGCCAGGCCAAGACCGGCACCGGCAAGACGCTCGGCTTCGGGCTGCCCCTGCTCCAGTCGCTCGGCACCGACCCCGAGCCCGGCGTGAAGGCGCTCGTCGTGGTGCCCACGCGCGAGCTGTGCGTGCAGGTCGCCGAAGACCTCGTGCTCGCCGCATCCAATCGCAAGACCAAGATCGCGGCGATCTACGGCGGCAAGGCCTACGAGGGCCAGGTCGAGGAGCTGAAGGCCGGCGCCCAGGTCGTCGTCGGCACCCCCGGCCGCCTGCTCGACCTCGCCTCGCAGCGCCTGCTGAGCCTCAAGGACGTCAAGGTCATGGTGCTCGATGAGGCCGACAAGATGCTCGACCTCGGCTTCCTCTCCGACATCGAGAAGCTCTTCGCGCAGACCTCACCCACGCGGCACACGATGCTGTTCTCCGCGACGATGCCAGGGCCGATCGTCGCCCTCGCGCGGCGCTTCATGAACCGGCCGATCCACATCCGCGCGACCGACCCCGACGAGGGGCTCACCCAGGCGAACATCAAGCACATCGTCTACCGGGCGCACAACCTGGACAAGGACGAGGTCATCGCCCGCATCCTGCAGGCCGAGGGCCGCGGCAAGACCGTCGTCTTCACCCGCACCAAGCGGGCGGCGGCGAAGCTCGTCGAGGAGCTGAACGATCGCGGCTTCAACGCCGCCGCCGTCCACGGCGACCTCAACCAGGAGCAGCGCGAGCGCGCCATGGCCGCGTTCAAGGCGGGCAAGAAGGACATCCTGATCGCCACCGATGTCGCGGCCCGCGGCATCGACGTCAACGATGTCACCCACGTGATCAACCACACCATCCCCGACGACCACGACACCTACCTGCACCGTGCCGGACGCACCGGCCGCGCGGGCAAGACCGGCATCGCGGTGACCTTCGTGGACTGGGACGACCTGCACAAGTGGTCGCTCATCAACCGCGCGCTCGACATGGGCATCCCGGAGCCCACCGAGACCTACTCCTCGAGCCCGCACCTGTTCGAGGACCTCGACATCCCGGCCGGCACGAAGGGCCGCCTGCCCGGGGCTCCCCCGGCGCGCGCGCGAGAGGCGGCGGCCTCATCCGGTCGCGACAATGGACGCCCGGCACGCACCGGTGG
>JBAQPI010000097.1:0-3550 GCA_049305635.1 Rhodoglobus sp.
GGGCGAGGGTGCGCGCCATCCCCCACACCGCCTGTGCGACGATCGCGACCGCGACGACCTTCAGTCCGGTGAGGATGCCACTGGCCACCGGTCCCGTGAACGCCGCCGCACCGAGCGCGAAGGCGACCATGAGCACGGCGGAGGGCAGGGTGAATGCCACGAACGCGGCGAGCGCGCCGAGCGGGCCGGCCCGCAGCATCCCGAGGGCGAAGCCCACCTGGCTCGAAGCCGGCCCCGGCAGGAACTGGGCGAGGGCGACGAGGTCAGCGTAGCCGTGCTCGCCGATCCACCTGCGGCGCACCACGAGCTCATCGCGGAAGTAGCCGAGGTGCGCGATCGGGCCGCCGAAGGAGGTGAGCCCGAGCTTCAGGAAGGCGATGAACACCTCGCCCGCGCCGCCCCGCAGCGGGGCCGCCTCGACCTCGGCATCGGTCACGCGGTCAGCCTAGCGGCGCTCGAGCTCGCCGCAGCCCCGGTACTGTTTCACGGGAGCGAGTCGTAGACCGCGCGGCGATGCCCGGTCGTGAGCACGAGCACGAGCAGCCGCCCGTCATCGAGGGTGTAATCGACGGTGTAGACGATGCGATAGCCGCCGACCCGCACCCGCAGAGAGCGCGGATGCCCGACCAGAGCCTTCGCGGCCGGTGGGCGCGGGTGATCGCGCAGCAGGCCGAGCGCGGTGACGATCCGCTCCTGCACCCCTCGGTCGAGGCGGTGCAACTCCTTCTGCGCACGCCGCGTGAGTTCGACGGTGTAGCGCTCAGCCAAGAACGATGCCGAGTTCGCGAGCGACCTCGTCGAGCGAGACGGTCTCCTCGCCGGCCGCGACCGCGGCCTCCGCCTCGGCGGCAGCCGCGGCGTCTTCCGCATCCTCCAACGCCAGCAGGGCGCGGCTTGGGTCGCAGGAATGGCAGTCAGCGGTTGACGCGACACGCTACTCGTGGGATGCGGGCACGTACAGCTGCCCGATCACCGCCTTCGCGATCTCTGTCGCGGGATCCACGCCTTGCGCCGTCGGCGCGAGGTTGGCCCACACGATGAGCGTGATGTCGTTGACCGGGTCGTGTCCCATGAAGGAGTTGAACCCGGGCAGCTCGCCGGTGTGACCGTAGAGTTCACCGAACTTCGCCAGGGCGAGCCCGTAGCCGACCGTCGAGGCCGGGTCATCCGTCGTCGGCTGCGGGCTCTGCATGCGCAACGACTGCGTCGCCTCGTCGAGCAACCCGCCCTCGGTCAGGGCCTCGACCCAGGTTGCGAGGTCGCTCGCCGTCGAGATGCCGGCACCGGCCGCCCAGCCCCACGACGGGTTGCTGAAGGTCTGATCGCCGGGCAGCAGCGTGCCCTCCTGCGCCTGCAGGAGCAGGTCGGCGGGGAGCTTGGAGCTCGCGAGGGTGAAGACGTTGTCCGTGTACATGTAGCCGTGGGGGTACGGCTCGGGCAGAGTGCTGTCGGTGGCCTCGGGGAACAGGGTGTTCGTCATCCCGAGCGGTTCGAAGAGGCGCTGCGACATGAGTTCGGCCAGCGGCTGACCGGTCAGTTGCTCGGCGATGCGTCCGAGCAACACGGTGTTCGTGTTGGAGTAGTGGTAGCCCTCGCCGGGTTCGAAGTAGACCGGCAGCGCGAGGCCCATCGCGATGAGTTCCTCCGGGTCCCACGCGCGCTGCGGCGTCGCGTCGAGGGCCGCGTTGAGCTCATAGGTCTCGGTGTAGTTGAAGAGGCCGCTGCGCATGGTCAGCAACTGCTCGATCGTGATGTTCTCGCCGTTGGGAACATCGGCACGGTAGGCCGACACCGGATCCTCGAGCGAGATGAGTCCCTCGTCGACGAGTTGGAGGATGATCGTGCCAGTCATGGTCTTCGTGTTGGAGCCGACCCGGATGTGCTGGTCGAGGCTCACCGGAACCGTGCCGCCCAGCTCGGTGACCCCGTAGGTCGCCGTGAACTCCCCCTCGGGGGTGCGCAGCAGCAGCACCGAGCCCGGCAGCAGGAGCTCCTTGGAGAGCGATTCGAGCGTCGCGTCGAGCGCGTCCTCGTCGATCGAGGCGACCTCGAGCACCGGCGCGGCGGTGCCCGTCGGCACCGGGGTCCCCGTCGTGCAGGCTGACATCGCGATGACCGCCACAACGGTGATCGACACGACGGAAAGGCGAGAGACGATGGACACGGTGAACCCCAATGACGTAACGGACGAGTCGGTGCTCTCAGCCTAGGGCCGGGGTGCGCGCGCTCAGACCAGGGCGTTCTGGCGGATCGTGTCTGCGGCATCCGGATGCCGCGGCGCCAGCAACTCGACGTCCCCGGCGCTGAAATCGGCTACCGGTCGGTGAGTTCTCGGCGGCGATCGCGCTCGGCGTCCGCTTGCGCCGCCTCCGCGGGGGTCGGGGCCGTGCCGCCCAGACTCCGCGGCTGCCACCATTGGCCGGCGCCGTCATCCGGGTAGTCCTGCTGCAGGGTGTCGAGCAGGTGCTCCATCGTCTGCTTGAGGCGCGCGGTGGCGGCGACCACGTCATCCTGCGGCGACACCGCGATCGGCTCGCCGAACGCGAAATGCACCGGGATGCCGAACCGCTGCCCGAACCGAACCTTGCGGTTCTTCGTCATGAGCCGCTGCCCGCCCCACACCGCTACCGGGATCACCGGCACGCCGGCCTCAGCCGCGAGCCGCACGGCGCCGGTCTTGAAGTCGCGGATCGTGAACGAGGCGCTCACCCCCGCCTCCGGGAACACCCCGATCAGCTCACCGCGCCGCAGGGCCGCGACCGCGGCGGCGTAGGCGTCCGCGCCCGCCTTCATGTCGACGGGGATGTGCTTCATGCTGCGCATGAGCGAACCCACGACGGCCTTGTCGAACACGCTCTTCTTGGCCATGAACCGGATGCGGCGGCGATTGTGCGACCACATCGCCCACTCGACGAGGGCGAACTCGAGGTAGCCGAAGTGGGTCATCGCGACGACGGCGCCGCCGGCATCCGGGATGTTCTCGGCCCCGCGGATGACGCGGCGAACCCGCAGCGCCCCGAACAGCCCGCGGCCTGCGCCGATCGCCGCCGAGTAGACGGGTTCACTACGGAGTCTCATGCCCCAAGCGTATGGCGGGCGCGGTCGTCCCGCCTGGCTGCCGCGGGCGCCGCTGCGCTCCGCCCATACGTCCTCGCTCAGCTAAAGCCGGGGTGATCGCCGCAGCAGCTCGCGGTATCGCACCACCAGGCTCACGTGCGGGAAGGTGCCGACGAGCACCGCGTCGGGCACCAGCCGGTGCAGCAGGCGATCTGCGGCGGACTCGGGCGGTTCGACCCGATCCTGTGCGAGGGCGCGTACTCTGCGCCGGACCCGCCACAACGTGAGGACGGTGAGCAGCATCGAAGCCACCGTGAGCGGGAGAAGGACGGCGAGACCGGCCTCTCCGGCCGGATGCGGGATGAGCGAGATCAGGCGCAGGCTCGCGGGGTCGAGCAGGTAGACCACGACCAGCGACAACACCCCCCAGGCGATCGCCGATTGCAGGCAGACCCGCCCGTCGATGTTGAAGCGCCTGCCCCGGTAGTCCCAG
>JBAQPI010000098.1:0-1945 GCA_049305635.1 Rhodoglobus sp.
ATCGGGATGCGCGCGACGGTGCTCAACGGTGCGGTGATCGGCGCCGGCTCGCTGGTGGCGGCGGGCGCCGTGGTGCTCGAGGGCACGGTCATCCCGCCCCGTTCGCTGGTCGCCGGGGTTCCCGCCACGGTGCGCGGTGAGCTCAGCGACGAGCAGGCCGAACGCGTGCGTGAGAACTCCGTGATCTACGTCGAACTGGCCGCGCGGCATGCGGCGCTCTAACTGACCGCAGCGACCCGCAGCACGAACACGAGTTGCTCATGCAGGCAGCGTAGCGTCAGCCGAGCAGGCCCTGCACGAACACGTGCGGGGTGAATCCGGTCAGGTCGCCGATGCCCTCACCCTGGCCGACGAGCTTGATCGGGATGCCGGTCTTCTCCTGCACCGCGAGCACGAAGCCGCCCTTCGCCGAGCCGTCGAGCTTGGTGAGCACGAGCCCGGTGACGCCCGCGTGCTCGATGAAGGCCTCCGCCTGCGCGAGCCCGTTCTGGCCGGTCGTCGCGTCGAGCACGAGCAGCACCTCGGCGATCTCGGTCTGCTTCTCGATCACGCGCTTGATCTTGCCCAGCTCGTCCATGAGCCCGCTCTTGGTCTGCAGCCGGCCCGCGGTGTCGATGAGCACGATCTCGATGCCCTCCCGCTGCGCCTTCTCGACGGTCTGGAAGGCGACGGATGCCGGATCCTGCCCCTGCGCCTGCGGCCGCACGATCTGCGCTCCCCCGCGTTCGGCCCACGTCGCCAGCTGCTCGACCGCCGCCGCGCGGAAGGTGTCCGCCGCCCCCACGACCACGGTGCGCCCGTAGTTGGTCAGGAACTTCGCGAACTTGCCGATCGTCGTCGTCTTGCCGACCCCGTTGACCCCGACGACGAGTACGACCGCGGGGCGCGCGCTCAGGTGCAGGGTGGGGTCGAGGCGGGCGAGGCGCTCCTCGAGGGCCTCGCGCAGCATCCGCTTCAGGTCCGCCGGGTCGGTCGTACGGAACCTCGCGACGCTCGCACGCAGCTCGTCGACGACATCGTCGGCGATGTCGGGGCCGAAGTCGGCCTTGATGAGCGCGTCTTCGAGCTCCTCCCACGTGTCGTCATCGATCGTCTTGCGCGAGAACATGCCCTTGAGCGCACTCGAGAGCGACCACGATGCCATGCGTCAAGGCTAGGGCACGGTATCGCCGAACCGCGGGAGGTCAGAGGGCGAACGAACCCAGGTACACGATCGGCTCGTCGATCGAGGCAAAGGCCGTCGAGTACACGAGGAATGCGTCCAGCTCCGCTCCCGTTCCGAAAGGCTTCACGTACACACCGACACCGGTCGACTCGTCACCGAACAGGCCCTGCCCGCCAGAGGTGAAACCCGCCCCAGCCAGAGTGGACGAGATGGACTCTGCGAGCGCCTCGTCGCCGGGAACGATCGCCCACGTGATCGGGTCGTCGTTGACGGAGACCCGGATGACGCACGCCCCCGCCAGCACGTCGGCGCCGACCTCTGGCACTGCGAAGTCGACCGCCTCGAGCTGCTCGTAGACGGTCGGGTCGTCCGCGTTGGCATTGAGTCGCTCGATGATCCCGGGGCACTCGCTCCAGGGTTCGACTGCAGTCGCACTGCCTTCCGCGGTGGTCTCATCAGTTGGCGTCCCGGTGTCGGTGGTATCGGACGTCGACGAGCAGCCCGCGAGGGCGATACCCGCAACGAGGAGGACGGCGAGGACGGCGGGAGCAGGGCGTCGGTGCTTCATGGTCACTTGCTTTCCTGAGAAAGGATGTGCATGGTCAGACCTGAGTTCACGGTAGACCACCCAGTCGACTCCGGTCAAGAGAGACGACGAAATGTCGCGAGATAGACCACCTCTCAGCTCGCCGAACGCACCCCGACGCGCTGCCCCACGACGGCGCTGATCCCGTCGGCGCGCATGCTCACGCCGTAGAGGGCATCGGCGATCTCCATCGT
>JBAQPI010000099.1:0-4115 GCA_049305635.1 Rhodoglobus sp.
GCAACTGTCGGCGCAGACCGGCGCGCTCCCGACTATGCCGCTCGGCGACTTGGCGCTGGGTCTCGCGCGCGGCATCTGCCGCGGAGGTGGCGGTCACCACCCGTGGGTCGCCAGCCGCTGCTTGCCCGGCGACGCGCTGCGCCCAGCCTGCGATCCCGGTCGGGGTCTGCGGCGTGATGTCCCAGCGGCGCCGCACCGCGGCCTCGACCGCGCGGGTCGCGGCACGTTTCCGGAGCCCGCGGGTGCCCTGCTGCGCCCCTGCAGCAGCAACCCAGAGCCCGCCTGCGCAACGTTTGCGCCAGCGTGCAGGGCGTCACCGAACTTGTGCAGTCCTATGTCCTGGGAGAACTTCCGCAGGCCGGTGCCGTCGAGGAACCGTTCGACGGCTGATGGCGCACCGAAGACCGTCAGCCCGTCGCCGTCACACGGTCGAGGTGCGTCGCGCGCTCGGGGTCCATCCCGCAGCGGCGCGTTCAGCCGTTCCTGCATCGTCAGTCGCGCCCAGGGGTGGCATCCGGTTCGCTCGGCTGTTTGACCGGGCGCGGCTTGGCGATGTTGGCTGCGCGTCGTTTTCGGCTTGCAACCGCTCGCTCGACGAAGGTCCGGGGGCGCAGGAGCGGCCGGCCGCGCCAGGGGCTGAGTTCGGTCAGATCGGTGTCATCGGTGACCAGGATGAGGGCGTCCACATCAACCACGAGGTCCAGAATGAGGTTGTCTTCGAAGTCGTGTACTTCGTGCACGGTTCGTGGAGGGTCGATAATCGCACCGCCCGAGTACTCAACGATTTCGGTGAGCGCATCTATGTACTTGGCTGCTGCGCCCTGGCTGACGCGAGTTTTCTCAACCAGCACACGCAGGGTGTTGCGAAGGATGTGCGGCGAGGTGAAGAGAGCGAACTCGTCGGCGTCGAAGATGAGAGAGAGGCAATCTGCAGCGGGATTCCCCGTGGTCGGCGGTAGCTCTGTGAAGACCGGGTAGCTCGAGTCTGGGCCGATCATGGCATTCACGAGCACGTTGACGTCGAAGACGACGCGTGTGGGTTCAGGCACTTTCGCGCAGGACCGACTTGACCATCTCGTTCACTTCTTCGCGCGAGACGACGCGGCCACCCATGTCCGCGCGCATCTGCGCTTGGATGTGCTGGAGGTTTTCCGCCATCTTGTCCCGGCGAAGCCGCTTCATGGCAACACGGAGGAACTCGGATCGGTTGCCGTGGCCGAAGTGCTCGACCAACTCGTCGAGTTCGGCCCGGTCTTCCTCAGCGATCGCGAACCCGACTGTTGTGGCTGCCATCAGCTTCCTCCCCATGTGCAACGTACATGCAATTGTACCCGCTGTGAAGCGTCGGCACACCTGGCTACCCGCCGACGAGTTGGTGCACGCGTTGGTGTGAGACGCCCAGCACCGTCCCGATATCGCGAAGCGGAACGCCGGCCTCGACCAGCTCCTTCGCAAGCTCCTCGCTCCCCGATGCTGCTCGCGCGTCGAGCGCACGAGCCTGTGCTCGATCCGATGCGATCTGCTTGACACGCTCAGGGAGGTCGGTCAGCCGACCGATCGGGCGGAGGCCGACCTCTACCTCTACCTCGACCTCGGACAGCGGAACTCCAAGTGTGGCTTACGCGCTACCCCGCCAGAGCAAGCACCTCCGGACGGGGCTTCTGCCGCTCGGTCCAGAGGTCGTAACTCGTCTGCATGCCGAGCCACAACTCGGCGCTGGTGCCGAACAGCAGACCCAGGCGCACTGCCATGTCGGCGCTGACCGCCGAATGGCCGTTGCGGATGCGCGACAAGGTCGCCCGTGTGACGCCGAGCCTGCGTGCTGCCTCGGCGATGCTGACATCGCCCAGGTAGTCATCGAGCACTTCGCCGGGGTGGGGCGGGTTGAACATCGCAGTCATCCCTTCGCGCCAGGACGACTAGCGTATATCAAGACTATACGTATAGCAAGAGTATACGCCCTCGAAGCTCACACCCGCGCTGCCGCCCGCTGCCGCAGCACCACGCCGACCAGCAGCACGAAGGCGACCACCTGCGCGGGCACCGTCGCGAGGCTCAGCAGCCCGGCATCCGGGTACAGCGCGCCCGCCAGCGCCGCACCCGCGAACGTGCCGACCCCCTGGAACACGGCGAACACCCCGTAGGCGGTGCCGCGCCGCGGCGCGGCAACGAGGTCGGCGACGAGCGCCTTGACCGTGGAGTCCTGGATGCCGGTCGCCGCGCCCCAGAGGCCGACGCCGATGAGCACCGCGAGCAAGGCCGGCGCGAGCGAGAGGGCGGGCACCGCGGCCGCCATGACCGGCACGACGAGTAGCACGGCGGCCCCGCGGCGGTCGTAGATCCGACCGCTCGCGAGGGCCGCGACGGCGGCGACCGCCATACCGAGCGCGTACACGAGCGGCACCGCGGCGAGCGGCACGAGGCCGTCCTCGGTGAGGTGGAAGGAGATCAGGCCGAAGCCCACGAGCCCGAAGGTGGTGAGCGCCGTCGAGACCGAGAACAGCAGGAACGTCAACGGGATGCCGCCGCGCTGCTGCCGCCCGTTGGTCGCCTGCGCGACGCCCGGTGCCGCCGCCGGCTCGTAGATGCTCGGGTCGGGGACGCGGGCGCGAAGCCACAGCAGCGCGACCATCGCGACGAGCGCCGGGAGCGCGAGCGCCGCGAACGCCGTCCAGAGTGCGCCGGTGATCGCGATGATCGCGGCGACGATGAGCGGCCCGCCGAAGGCGCCGACCTGATCGAACAGCTTGTGCACCGCGAACCCGCGACCGCGGCCGACCGCGGCGGCGGGGTAGGCCAGCAGCACCGTCTTCGCGGGGCTGCGGACGGCCTTGCCCACCCGCTCGAGGATGATGAGCGTCGCGGCGGCCGCGAGCCCGATCGAGCCGATGAACGGGGTCACGGCCAGCAGCGGGACGCTCACCGCGGTGAGCACGTACCCGGCGATGGCGAATCCCCAGTACCGCTTGCTGCGATCCACCGCCGGCCCGGTGACGAGCCGCAGGCCGAAGCCGAGGGCCTCTGCGGCACCGGTCACGAGCCCGACGACGAGCGCCGACGCACCGAGTTCGCCGAGCAGGGGCCCGGCGAGGGCTTTCGCCCCGTCCGCGACGAGGTCGACGGTGAGGCTGACGACGCCGAAACCGACGACGACCCGCCACGGCGACAGGCTCGCGCGGCTCGCAGTCACCCGGCGAGCCTATCCTCCGCTTGCGCGTACGACGCGGTCACCATGATCGGGATGTGGTCCGAGGATCCGCGCGGCAGAGTCTCCACCCCCTCGATCGTGATCCCTTGCGAGGTGACGAAGTCGAAGTGTCCCTGGAAGAACTTGTAGGCGGTGTAGGTGCGCCGGTCGCTGAGGGTCAGGTCGTAACCGGACTTCTTCACCTTGTGGGTGAGCGAGTCCTTGAAGAGCGGGTAGTTGTAGTCGCCGACCATGAGGATCGGTGCCCCGTTGCCGAGCGCCTGCAGCAGCTGGTGCGCGGCCTTGATCTGGTTGCGCCGCAACGAGTTGAGCGCGGTCAGGGGCGCCGCGTGGAACGAGGCGAGCACGAGCTCGTGTCCTGACTCGCGGTCGATGAGCCGCGAGCCGACGAGCCGTTCCGGGGTCGGCGAGAAGATCAGGTCGTGGAGGGACTTCTTGAGCTCGAAGGACTGGCTCGCGACCTGCTCGTAGCGGTTACGGCGGTAGTAGACCGCCAGGCCGAGCCGGTTGCGCTTGGTGGCGTCAGCCAGGTGCAGGTCGCCGATCTCGGCGGGCAGCTCGGAGACGATGCACTCCTGCAGGCAGATGGCATCCAGTCCGGGCGTCGCGGCCAGCGCGGCGAGCTCCCCGACCGCGCGGTGCTTGCGGAGGTTGTAGCTGATGACTCGGATCACTGCAGTGCGAACCCTCTCCCGACGATGCCTTAAGCCTAGGGTGCTCGCGGGAGGTTCGAAGCCAACCGAGGTTACGAAAGTCCGTATCTCAGACGAACCGCACGCCCGCGGCGATCCGGGTGCGCACATCGAAGAGCTCGTTGCCGCCGATCGCCGCGCCGCCGGGCGCCCCGCCCCGCAGCAGGGCCGCGAGGTGCTCCTGCCGCACCGCGACGGCGGCGGCACCGCGCACC
>JBAQPI010000100.1:0-3510 GCA_049305635.1 Rhodoglobus sp.
GGGGCAGCACCCCGGGGTTGAGCCGCGCGACGATCTCGGTGAGCACGCGATAGACCTGCTCCTCGCCGACCCACAGGTGCTTGCCGCCCTCCACCTCGACGAACTCCGTCTCGGGCACGAGCGCGAATCGCGGGGCGGCCTCCGCCGGGCGCAGGTAGTCGTCGAACTCGGGGATCACGGCCACGAGGCGCTTGCCGCTGCCAGCCCACGCCGCGAGTTCCTCGTCGGTCGTGCGCCGCAGCGGCGGCGAGAGCAGGATCGCGCCCTCGATCGGATGCCGCAGGCCGTACTCGAGCGCGATCTCGGTTCCGAACGACCAGCCCAGCAGCCACGGGTGCGGCAGCCCGCGCTCGTGCACGAAACCCATGGCCGCGTCGAGGTCGAGCTGCTCGTCGATGCCGTAGCCGAACTCGCCACCCGAGGTGCCGCGGGGCGAGGTGACGCCACGGAAGTTGAACCGCAGCACCGCGACATCCGCGAGCGCCGGCAGCCGCGCGGCGGCCTTGCGGATGATGTGCGAGTCCATGAAGCCGCCCCCGGTCGGCAGGGGGTGCAGGCACACGAGCGTCGCCACCGGTGTCGCCGCCACGGGCAGCGCGAGCTCCCCCACGAGCACGTGGCCGTCGCTCGTGGTGAACTCGATCTCCTCGCGCAGCGCTGGCAGCTCGGTGCCGCCGCGAATCTCGGTGGTCATGGCCTGATCCTCCAACAGTGGCTGTGCCAGTGGCGGCGCCCGGCGAGGTCGTCGGCCTCGCCCATGATGCCGTCGGCGCGCCAGGTGACGCGGTGGGCGACGCCCGGGGCGATCTCGAGTCCGCATCCCGGGCAGGTGTAGGTCTTCACGGCGCTCGCCGCGGCGAGGGGCTGGACCTGCCACGAGCCGTCCCGCTTGGACTCGGTGTGCAGTCGCCCGGCCAGGGCGCGCGCGAGATCCACGGCCTCCTCGTCCCGACGCGCTCCGCGGGGACGGTTCGAGCGAGGCATGGTTCCAGCTTAGAGTCCGCGCCGTGCCGACGATGGCCCGCAAGGTGCTCATGTCCCGGCGCACCGACGACGTCGATGCGACCTTCGAGACCCTGCGGGCCTCGGGGGCCGAGGTGCTCCAGGAACCCATCAATCGGCCGTGGGGTCCGCGGGACTGCGGCTTCCGCGACCCCTCGGGCAACACGGTGCGGATCGCCCAGGCGGCGGCCTAGTACCAGCCCACATCCACCGAGTGCGCCCAGGCCCCGCAGGGGGTGCCGTAGCGCCCCGCGATGTACCCCAGCCCCCAGGTGATCTGCGTGGTCGCGCTGGTCTGCCAGTCGGCTCCCGCCGAGGCCATCTTCGCGCCGGGAAGGGCCTGCGGGATGCCGTACGCGCCGCTCGTGGGGTTCTGTGCGTACACGTTCCAGTGCGATTCGCGGTCCCAGAGCGCCACGAGGCAGGCGAACTCGTCGTCGCCGAGGCCCATCGACTGCAGCATCGCGTAGGCGATCGCCTGCGCGCTGCCAGGGTCCGGGATGCCCGCAGCCGGCACCGCGGGCGCGAGCTCGCTCACCGAGAAGGCGTCGCGGCCCGCCGAGTTGGCGTACTCCCCCTCCACCCGGAGGGTCTGGGCGGCGAGCTCGCCCGTCACGGCGGGCGCCGTGACGGCGAAGGCGCCGGAGTAGGGCGGGGCGAGCAAGACGACGAGGAAGGCGAAGGTCACGAAGGTCGCGAAGAAGGGCAGCGACCACGGCGCGCGGACATGCCGGCCGGAGACGTCGCCGCCCTCGCTCCTGCGCTGCGCACGGAGCTCGGCAACCCGCGATTGGTACCCCACAGTCGACCAATCGTACCGGATGCCCCCGTCGGCGCCGCAGGAACGGTCAGCGCACGGCGAGCATGACGTCGATCACGGCGTCGAGCAGCAGGTCGACCTGGGTCTCGTTGTACCCGCGCCTGGCGGAGCGGAACACCACCGTGCGCACCTGCTCGACGCTCATGGGCTTGCCGTGCTGGAAGTACCCGACGAGCCGCTCCGCGAAGGCGTCGACATCCTTGACGTGGTAGCCGTGGGTGAGCGGGCCGACCCGCGTGAAGCGCTTGGTCGCCGGGCGCGCGAGCCGATCGAGGATCGCCTGCGCCGAGCCGCGGGCCTTCGCGTACCAGGCGGCGTCCCCGGCCTCGGCGAGGGTGCGCTCGCGCTCGCGGGCGGCGAACGCGTCCTCGAGGCGCTCGAGGGCGGCATCCACGTGTCCCGTGACGTAGCCGCCGCGCTGCATGGAGAACGCCATCCTGCGGATCGCGTCGGCGTCGAGCACCCCCGGCTGGCGCGGGTCGGCCGTGTAGGCGCGACGGGCCTCCTCGAGGAAGTCCTCGACCTGGTCGATGTTGTAGCCGGACTTGTTGCGGGCTCGCGGGAAGGTTGTGCTCACCGCTCCATTGTGCCGCAGTGCGGCTGGACTTCCGTTCAGGCGAAGAGCAGGAACAGGCCGTAGGCCGCAGCGCCCGAGAGCAGCGACGAGTCCACCCGGTCGAGGAAGCCGCCGTGGCCGGGCAACCAGGTGCTGATGTCCTTGATGCCGAGGTCGCGCTTGATGAGGGACTCGGCGAGGTCGCCGGTGGTGGCCGTGACGACCATCGCGAGAGCCAGCACGACGCCGACCCACCACGGCTGCTGCAGCATGAAGATCGCGAGCAGCACACCGGCGATGAGCCCCGCCACGACCGAGCCGGCGAAGCCCTCCCAGGTCTTCTTGGGGCTGATCACGGGGGCCATCTTGTGCTTGCCGAAGGCGAGTCCGGTCGCATACGCCCCCGTGTCGATCGAGATCACGACGATGAGGAAGGCGAGCGTCCAGAACTGCCCGCCCTGCTGCGCGGTGAGCAGCACCGTGAAGCTCGCCATGAAGCCGACGTAGGCCATGATGAAGACGCCGGCACAGATGTCCCGTAGCAGGTCTTTGCCGGGCACCCGCGTGCTGGGCCGGATCATCTCGGCGAGCCGCCAGAGCGTCACGAGCGCCATTGCACCGAGGGTTGCGAGCCAGAGACCCGCCGAGAGGAAGTAGAACGAGGCGGGCACGATCGCGACGGACGCGACGATCGTCGGGATGCGCGGCACGTCGCGACCCGTGGAGCGCAGTGCGGTCGCCAGCTCGTACGAGGCGAACGCCACCAGCGCGCCCGCGAAGAGCATGTAGAGCTCCTTGATCACGAGCAGGCTGACCAGCAGCGCACCGCCGAGCAGGAGTCCGACGAGGATCGCGCGGAGCAGCGGACGACCCGTCCGCGCGTTGATGGCCTCGTTGGTCGCCCGGACCTGGGCCTCGAAGTCGCTGCCCATCAGACCTCGAGCAGCTCGGCTTCCTTGCGCTTGAGTGCCTCGTCGATCGCGTCGACGCTCGCCTTGGTCGCGGCATCGAGGTCCTTCTCCGCGCGCGCGATCTCGTCCTCGCCGCCCTCCTTGAGGCCATCGAGGTCGTCCTTGGCCTTGCGGCGGATGTTGCGCAGCGCCACGCGCGCCTGCTCCGCCTTGTCGCGCAC
>JBAQPI010000101.1:0-3047 GCA_049305635.1 Rhodoglobus sp.
GGGCGAGGGACTCGCGGGCGGCCGGCGAGACGTCGACCAGGTACGGGGCGACGCGGCGCGCGAGGCGCGGCCGGCTCATCCTCGGGGCGAGGCTTGCGAGCGACCAGAGTCCGACGCCGAGGGCGATGCCGGCGACGAGCCCCCAGGCGAGCACGGGGCTCACGCGAACCACCGCCGTTCCTCTGGCAGCCGGCCGAGCGCCATCATCACCCGGTAGGCGACGAGCGTGACGACGAGGCCGCCGACGATGAGCGCGACGCCCGCCGCCGAGTCGTAGGCCGCGGAGGCCTCCGGCCGGGTCGCGAGCAGCATGAGCACGATCCACGGTGCGGCGAGCCCGAGCCGGGCGGCGCCCACCACCCAGGACTGGCGGGCCTCGATCTCGGAGCGGATCGCGGCATCCGTGCGCAACGCGGCGCCGAGGTTGCGCAGCACCGTCGTGAGCTCGCTGCCGCCGACCTCGCGCGCCATCCGCAGGGTCTCGAGGATGCGGTCGGCGACCGGGTCGGCGAGGCGCGCCTTGAGCTCGTCGAGACCCTGCCCGAAGTTGCCGGTGGAGCGGAACTGCGCCGCGAACGCCGCGAAGGCCGGACGCAGCGGCTCCGGTCCCGCCGCCGCGAGGCTCATGAGGCTGTCGGGCAGCGCGAGCCCCGAGCGCACGGCCGAGACGAGGTGGTCGACGACATCCGGCCACACCACGCGAGTGGCGCGGCGCCGCTGCCGGGCGCGCCACGAGATCACCAGCCAGGGCGTCGCAGATGCCGCGGCTCCCGCAGCGCCCGCGAGCACCCCCACGCGCACGACGCCGTAGGTCACCGCCGCCCCCGCGACGCCGAGCAGCACGGAGACCACCACGACGGTGGCCGGGCTCACCCGTTCCAGGCCCGCCTGCACGAGCCGATCCCGCAGCCCCGGCAGCGCGGGGCGCGGCCTGCGCTCGGTCCGCGGCCACAGCATCGGCGAGACGGTCAGCAGCAGCCCGGCGCCGAGGGCGAGCCCGACGAGGAGGCTCACGCCGCGCCCCTCGCAAGCACGGTCGCGGGGTCGAGCCCGGCGGCGGTGAACTTCGCGGTGCGGCTCGGGTATCCCCCGGTCGCGGCGAGCTCCCCGGCGGACAGCGCGAAGATCGGGCTCGCCTCGATCACCCCGGCGGTCACGTTGCCGCTGGGGGCCACGATCTCCACGACCCGCCGCTGCCCGGAGCGGCCGAGCTCGCAGTGCACGACGATGTCGATGCAGCTCGCGACGGTGGGCACCACGAAGCTCGAGTCGATGTTGCGCCCCGCGAGCAGCGGCAGGGTCGAGAGCTTGACGAGGGCGTCGCGCGCGGAGTTGGCGTGGATGCTCGACATGCCGGGCAGCCCGGAGTTGAGCGCGATGAGCAGGTCGAGGGACTCCGCCTCGCGCACCTCGCCGACCACGAGGCGGTCCGGGCGCATCCTCAGGGCCTCCTTGATGAGCCGGCGCAGGGTAACCTCGCCGGTGCCCTCGAGCGAGGGCTGACGGCACTGCATCGCGATCGCGTCGCGGGAGGCGGGCGAGAGCTCGAAGGTCTCCTCGACCGTGACGACGCGCTCGGTCGGCCGTGCCGCAGAGAGCAGGGCATTGAGCATCGTGGTCTTGCCCGACTGGGTCGCGCCGGAGACGAGGATGTTCGCCCCGGCGAGCACGCACATGCGCAGGAACTCGCTCGCCTGGTGACTGACGCTGCCGAGCGCGACGAGCCGCTGGAGGTCGCGGATGCGGCGGTTGAACTTGCGGATGTTGACGGCCCAGTGCCGACGCGTGATGTCCGGGATCACGACGTGCAGCCGCGAGCCGTCCGGCAGCGAGGCGTCGACGAACGGCGAGCTCAGGTCGACGCGGCGACCGGACGACTGCAGCATCCGTTCGACGAGGTCGCGCACCTCGGAGTCGGTGAGCGCGAGGCCCGTGAGCTCGGGCACGCCGTCCCGGGCCACGAAGATCGCATCCGGCGCGTTGATCCACAGCTCCTCGACGTCCGGGTCGTCGAGGTAGGGCTGCAACGGCCCGAGGCCCGTGAGGCTCGCGACCACCTGTTTCGCGGTCTCCGCCTCGTTCTCCAGCAGCGGCAGCGAGCCGCCGAGGGCCCGCTCGCTGTAGCGGCGCACCTCGTCGTGCACGTACTTCGCGGCGAGGTCGCGGTCAGCGCCGAGATCCACGCCGTCGAGCCGCACCCGCTCGCGCACCCGCTCGGCGATGTGGGCCTGCGCGTTCATGCCGCCATGCTCGTGGATGCCGCGGCTCAGGCCACCGCGTTGTCCACAGGAACTACACTCCGCCGCCGCCCGCACCCCGCTGTGGTACGCCAGGTTCATCGCCTGCCCGTACTGGAACCCGGCCAGCTCCACCGGCATGCCAAGGCGCACGTGGCAGCTTCGACGCCCTCGCCTTGTGAAGCAGATTCATGGCTGAAACCCTAGGCCGCGCGACGGTCGGGGGCTACCCTGATCGCGTCGGTCGCGACCCGCGGCCGGCGACGCCGACTCACCCGGGGATAGGAACGGGAAGAACATGTCGATCCGCATCGGTGCCTTCAACGTCGAGAACCTGTTCGACCGGCCGAAGATCATGGCGCACACACGCGATCCTGCGCCAGAACCGGGGGCGGCTGCTCAAGCGCTCGAAGACCACCGGCGTGACCGTCGTGGCCGAGGGACGGGCATCCTGGATCGGCTGGGTGGAGCTGACCCGCGAGCGCACCGACGAGCTCGCGATGACGCACGCCGCCCGGGTGATCCGCGACGTGGACGCGGACATCATGGGCGTGATCGAGGCCGAGAACCGCATCGCCCTCAAGCGTTTCAGTGACGCCGGCGTCGTCACCGCCGCCAAGAAGCCACGGTACCCGCACGTCATGGTGATCGGCGGCAGCGACGACCGGGGCATCGATGTGGGCATCCTCACCAAGAGGGCGGTCGTCGTCAGACCTCAACGACACTCCGTCGAGCATGCCGCTCGCCCCGCTGTTCGCGGCGGGCCTGCGCGACGTCTCCGAGCATCCCGCCTTCGTCACGGACGGCCGT
>JBAQPI010000102.1:0-11130 GCA_049305635.1 Rhodoglobus sp.
CATCGGCCTGCCCGCCGGACGGCTCGCCGTCGGCTTGGCCGCGGCCGCCTTCGTCGGGGTGCCCGTCGTCATGGTCACGATGGTCGCGGTCGCGCAGGTCGTGACGTGGGCGAGGGGACCGGTGCCCTTGCTGCTGGCGATCGTGAGCGCCGTGGTCATCGTGCCGACGTGCGTGCTCGCGGCGCGGGTGTCGAGCGGCATCGCCGCATCCCTCCTCGCCACGCGCCGGGCACGCGATGCCACGGGCATCGTGCTCTGGTTCGTGCTCGCCCTGCTCGCCCCGCTCGCCGCGGTGATCGCGACCGTCGACTGGGAGAGTCGGGCGCTTCCGGTGCTGCGACGACTCACCGCCGTGCTCGCCTGGACCCCGCTCGGTGCGGCCTGGGCGGTGCCGGGGGATGCCGCCACCGGCGACCTCGACACCGCCCTCGCCAAGCTCGCCATCGCCGTGGGGTTCCTGGTCGTACTCGCCGCCGCCTGGCGCGCCATCGTCGGCATGGCGCTCACCCGGCAGGATCGCGAGGTCGAGGCGCGTCGCTACTCGGGACTCGGCTGGTTCGAACGCCTCTCGGCGACCCCGCGCGCGGTGATCGCGGCCCGAAGCCTGAGCTACTGGGCGCGCGACCGGCGGTACCGTGTCGCGCTCGCCGCGATCCCGGCACTGCCGATCGTCATGGTCGCGGTGCTCTTCGTGGCGGGCGTGCCCGCGACGGCGATCGCGTGGGTGCCGGTGCCGGTGATGTGCCTGTTCCTCGGCTGGCTCGTGCACAACGACCTGGCACACGATTCGACGGCGTTCTGGCTGCACGTCTCCTCGGACACCCGCGGCGCCGACGACCGATGGGGCCGCCTCGTGCCTCCCTTGTTCATCGGGCTTCCGCTCGCGATCCTGGGCAGTATCGTCACGGCGGTCGTCGTCGGCGACTGGCCCATGCTCCCCGGTCTCATCGGCCTGAGCGTGTGTGTGCTGCTCGCGGGCCTCGGGGTCTCGAGCGTGACCTCCGCCGCCTTCCCGTACCCGGCCGTGCATCCGGGCGACAGCCCGTTCGCCCAGCCCCAGGCCGTCGGCAACGGGGCGGCCGTGGTGCAGGCCTTCGCGCTCATCACGACCCTCCTCGCGGCCGCGCCCGTGGTGCTGCTCGTGGTGCTGGGCATGCTGCTGTCGGCGGTCTGGTTCGTCGCGGCGCTCGGCGCCGGGCTCGTGATCGGCGTGCTCGCGCTCGTCATCGGGGTGCGCACGGGTGCGTCGATCGTGACCAGGCGGGCGCCGGAGCTGCTGGCCTTCACGCTGCAGAACTGAGCGACATAGGATCGGTGGCATGGCTGGCACCGAACACACCGGCGGGGGCACCGACACCCTCGATCGCGAGCTCGAGGAGCTGCGGGGCCGCACCGTCGTCGACGAGGGCGACCACGAGCGGTTCTCGCACTACGCGCCCAAGAACAAGATCATGGAGTCCGCGCTCACCGGCAAGCCCGTGCGCGCCCTGTGCGGCAAGCTCTGGGTTCCGGGCCGCGACCCGGAGAAGTTCCCGGTGTGCCCGACGTGCAAGGAGATCTACGAGAAGCTGAAGCCCCGACGGGATTCAGACGTAGACCGTGTCGAGCGCGGGCTCCCCGCGGCTCAGGCGCAGTGCATCCGTCGGCAGTTCCGCGACCGCGGCGGCCCGGTGCTCGCGCGCGGCGAGCACGCCCTCGGGCCCGAGGTGCTTCGGGTCGGCCACCCCCGCAGTCATGAGCGGCACGAGCAGTGGGCGCTCCCACACCGTGCCCGCCGCACGACCGGTCGATCCTGGCGGATCGTCCGGACCCGGCTGCGTGGGCCCAGGCGACGGGGCCCCCTCGACGTAGATGCGCTCCGCGACCGCCACGCCGTCGCGCACGGCGCGCACAGGCAGCTTCCGGCCGCCCACGGTCGCCTTCGCGATCGACTTCTTGGCCACCGAGACCCACTCGCCGGCGTCGTCCCGGCGCGCGACGAGCTTGTAGACCAGTCCAGCGGCGGGATGGCCGGAACCTGTCACGACGGACGTGCCGACCCCGTAGGAGTCGACCGGCGCCGCGCGCAGGGCCGCGATGGAGTACTCGTCGAGGTCGCTCGTGACGGTGATGCGGGTCTGCTTCGCTCCGAGCGAGTCGAGCTGCTTGCGCACCGCCGCGACCTGCTCGGCGAGGTCGCCCGAATCGATGCGCACCGCCCCGAGCGAGGTACCGGCGACCTTCACCGCGAGCTCCACGCCGTGCTCGATGTCGAAGGTGTCCACGAGCAGCGTGGTGGACGGGCCGAACGCATCCACTTGAGCGCGGAACGCCTCCTCCTCGCTGTCGTGCAGGAGCGTGAAGGCGTGCGCGGCTGTCCCCATCGTCGGGATGTCCCAGGCGCGACCCGCCTCGAGGTTGCTCGTCGCGCCGAATCCGGCGATGAAGGCGGCGCGCGCCGCGGCGACGGCGGCGTGCTCGTTGGCGCGCCGCGATCCCATCTCCGCAAGCGGCCTGCCCTCCGCAGCGCTCACCATCCGGGCGGCCGCGGAGGCGACGGCGCAGTCGTAGTTGAGCACGCTGAGCACGAGCGTCTCCAGGATCACGGCCTCGGCGAAGGAGCCGTCGACGACGAGCATCGGTGAGCCGGGGAAGTAGGCCTCACCCTCGCGGTAGCCCGAGATGCTGCCGGTGAAGCGGTAGTCGGCGAGCCATTCCAGGGCCGGCCCGCCCACGACCTCGTTCGTGCGCAGCCACTCGAGCTCGGCGTCGCCGAAGCGGAACTCCTCGAGGGCGGCGAGCAGGCGCCCGGTGCCGGCGACGATGCCGTAGCGACGCCCCTCCGGCAGGCGGCGGGCGAAGACCTCGAAGATGCACTCCCGTTCCCAGGTGCCGGAGCCGATCGCGGCATCCAGCATCGTGAGCTCGTAACGGTCGGTGCGCAGGGCGGTGCTCATGGGATGACGATAGTAGAGTCGATCACCATGACCGACGCGCCCATCGGAGTCTTCGACAGCGGCGTCGGGGGACTCACCGTCGCGCGCGCGATCATCGACCAGCTGCCGCGCGAGTCGATCCTGTACGTCGGCGACACGGCGCACTCGCCCTACGGCCCCAAGCCGATCGCCGAGGTGCGCGGCTACGCCCTCGCGGTCATGGACGACCTCGTCGCCGAGGGCGTGAAGCTTCTCGTGATCGCGTGCAACACGGCGTCCGCGGCGATGCTGCGGGATGCCCGTGAGCGCTTCACCGAGGGGTACGGCATCCCCGTGGTGGAGGTGATCCAGCCTGCCGTGCGCGCCGCGGTGCGCCAGACGCGGAACCGCCGCGTGGGGGTGATCGGTACCGAGGGCACGATCAAGTCGAAGGCGTATGAGGATGCCTTCGCCGCGGCATCCGACATCGAACTGTTCACGGCCGCCTGCCCCCGCTTCGTCGAGTTCGTGGAGGCCGGGATCACGAGCGGACCTGAGCTCTTCGCGGTCGCCGAGGGGTACCTCGCCCCGCTCAAGGCCGCGGGCGTCGACACGCTCGTGCTCGGCTGCACCCACTATCCGCTCATGTCCGCGGCGATCCAGTACGTGATGGGTCCGGAGGTGACCCTCGTCTCGAGCGCCGAGGAGACGGCCTTCGACGTCTACCGCACGCTCGTCGCGCACGACCTCGAGCGGCACGCGACCACCCCGCCGAGGCACGAGTTCGAGGCCACGGCCGACACGGCGGGCTTCAAGCGACTCGCCTCGAGATTCATCCCGGAGGTGGTGCGCGTCGAGACCTTCGAGACGGGCGCGCTGAACCTCATCAGCACGCGTTCGCGCGACCTATCCAGAGAGCAGCACGATGACCCGCAGTGATGGCCGCGAGGCCGACCAGCTCAGAACCGTCACGATCGAACGGGGCTGGAGCGAGCAGGCCGAGGGCAGCGCCCTCATCTCGTTCGGCAAGACCAAGGTGTTGTGCACGGCGTCCTTCACCAACGGCGTGCCGCGCTGGCTGACCGGCAAGGGCAAGGGCTGGGTGACCGCCGAGTACGCGATGCTGCCGCGCTCGACCAACGACCGCATGGACCGCGAGTCGGTCAAGGGGCGCATCGGCGGCCGCACGCATGAGATCTCGCGGCTGATCGGCCGCAGCCTGCGCGCCGTCATCGACACCAAGGCGCTGGGCGAGAACACGATCGTCATCGACTGCGACGTGCTGCAGGCCGACGGCGGCACGCGCACGGCCGCGATCACGGGTGCCTACGTCGCCCTCGCGGACGCGATCGAGTGGGGCCGTTCCAAGGGCTTCATCGGCAGGAACGCGAAGGCGCTGCACGACTCGGTCGCGGCGGTGAGCGTCGGCATCATCGACGGCGTGCCGCTGCTCGACCTGGCCTACGTCGAGGACGTGCGCGCGGAGACCGACATGAACGTGGTCGTGACCGGTCGCGGCCTCTTCGTCGAGGTGCAGGGCACCGCCGAGGGGGCGCCCTTCGACCGGCGCGAGCTCGACGCGCTGCTGGATCTCGCGGTGGGCGGCGTCGCCGACCTGACCCGCATCCAGACGGAGGCCCTCGCCGGATGAGGGTCGTGCTGGCCACCCACAACCCGCACAAGGTGACCGAGCTGCAGCGCATCCTCGGTCCGGCGCTCGCAGGCATCGAGCTCGTGACCTACGATGGGCCATCGCCCGTGGAGGACGGCGCGAGCTTCGCCGAGAACGCCCTGATCAAGGCCCGCGCGGCCGCCGCACACACGGGACTGCCCGCGCTCGCGGACGACTCCGGGATCTGCGTCGACGCCCTCGGCGGCGAGCCGGGCATCGACTCGGCGCACTACTCCGGGGCCCGGGATGACGCGGCCAACCTCGCCCGCCTGCTCGAGCACCTCGGCGCCGCCGCCGACCGCGCAGCGCACTTCACCTGCGCCGCCGCCCTCGTCATCCCGGGGCCCCCGGAGCGCGAGTTCGTCGAACTCGGAGTCTGGCCGGGCACCGTTCTGCACGAAGCGACCGGACCGAACGGCTTCGGCTACGATCCCGTCTTCAAGCCCGCCGGCTTCTCGGTGAGCGCCGCCGAACTGCGCCCCGACGAGAAGAACGCGATCAGCCATCGCGCTCTCGCCTTCCGCGAGCTCATGCCGACCGTGCGCCGGGAGCTGCTGGGCGAGTAACCCGCGCCCGCTACGAGCGCCCGTCCAGCGCAGCCTGGCCGCTGAGTGTGCGGTTCTGGTGGGTGGTCGCGCTACCGCACCCACCGAAACCGCACACTCGATCGCGTTCCACGACGAGTGCGGCATGCGGCGGGATGCCTCGCGCGCTAGGATTTCGGTGTGCCGAAAACTCCCGCCGACGTGAGAGGCGAGACCGCTCGTTCGTTCGGCAGCCGCGCCCGGGCGACCATGCTGTTGCTCGGTCCCGCCTTCGTGGCGGCGATCGCCTACGTCGATCCCGGCAACGTCGCCGCCAATCTCACCGCCGGCGCCCGCTACGGCTACCTGCTGGTGTGGGTGCTCATCGTCGCGAATGCGATCGCGGTGCTCGTGCAGTACCAGTCCGCCAAGGTGGGGCTCGTCACGGGTCGGAGCCTGCCCGAGCTGCTCGGCGACCAGCTGCGGCCATGGCCGCGCCGGGCCTACTGGGTGCAGGCCGAGCTCGTGGCTGCCGCGACCGACATCGCCGAGGTCATCGGCGGAGCGATCGCGCTCTACCTGCTGTTCGGGGTGCCCATGCTGCTCGGCGGCACCATCGTCGGCATCGTCTCCATGGCGCTGCTGTTGTTGCAGTCCTCGCGCCAGCGATCGTTCGAGTTCGTCATCATCGGGCTGCTCGCCGTCATCGTGATCGGGTTCGTGAGCGGGCTCGTGGTGAACGGGCTCGACTGGGGGGCCGCCGCCGGCGGCCTGGTGCCGCGCTTCGAGGGCACCGATTCCGTGCTGCTGGCCACGAGCATGCTGGGCGCGACGGTCATGCCGCACGTGATCTACCTGCATTCGGCGCTCGCCAGGGACCGGCACGGCGTCTCCGACGACCCGGTGCGCATCCGCATGCTGCTGCGAGCGACGAGGTGGGATGTCGGTGCGGCTCTGCTCATCGCCGGCGCCGTGAACATCGCGATGCTGTTGCTCGCCGCCGCGGCCCTACGCGGCGTGGAGGGTACCGACACGATCGAGGGCGCCCACGCCGCGATCGTCGCAGTGCTCGGTCCCGGCATCGGCGTCGTGTTCGCGATCGGCCTGCTCGCCTCCGGCCTGGCCTCCACCAGCGTCGGCACCTACGCGGGCTCCGCGATCATGGGCGGGCTCCTGAAGATCCACGTGCCGCTCGTGGTGCGCCGGCTCGTGACGCTCATCCCCGCGCTCATCATCCTCGGGATCGGGTTCGATCCCACCCAGGCGCTCGTGCTCAGCCAGGTGGTGCTGAGCTTCGGCATCCCGTTCGCCCTCATCCCGTTGGTGGCGATCGCGAGTTCGCGCACACGGATGGGCGAGTTCGTCAATGCGACGTGGTTGAAGGTGGCGGGCTGGGTCTCGGCCGTCGCGATCACAGCGATCAACATCCTGCTGCTCGTACTGGTGGCGACCGGCACGTGAGAATCGCGGTGGAGGACTACGTCAAGGTCATCTACGCTCACACCGAGTGGCAGCCGGACCCGATCACCTCGGGCACCCTCGCCGCCCGTCTGGGGCTCGCGGCCTCCTCCGTGACGGAAATGATCAAGAAGCTCGTCGCTCAAGGTCTTGTGCGGCACGAGCCCTATGGCGCGATCGAGCTGACTCGGGATGGCACGGCTCTCGCCCTGCGCCAGGTGCGACGGCACCGGCTCATCGAGACCTGGCTCGTGCAGCGCATGGGGTATTCCTGGGACGAGGTGCACGACGAGGCGGAGGTGCTCGAGCACTCGATGAGCGAGCGGCTGCTCGAGGCGATCGACGAGCAGCTCGGGCGTCCGGCGCGTGATCCGCATGGCGACCCGATCCCGGCGGCGGACGGCGCGATCGACCGACCGGACGCGGTGACGCTCGCCGTGGCATCCGGCGGCGGCCGCATCGTGCGCATCAGCGACCGCGATCCGGTGCTGCTGCGCCACCTCGAGGCGGAGGGACTTGTCGTGGACGCGCTCGTGACACCGGAGCAGCGCGACGCGCTTGCGCGCGAGGCGCTCGAGTCGATCTGGGTGAGGGCGGGCTCGACGCACTGATCTCGGCCACCGTGCGCGGCCAACCGTCGGCAGCTCCCTCGGAACCGTCGGCAGCTCCCTCGGAACCGTCGGCAGCTCCCCCGGAACGTTCGGGAAATGAAGGACGGTGTCCTTCATTTCCCGAGTCTGTGAGGGGCGTCCGCACCCGTGGCCGGGCGATCGTCATCCGCCGACAGCTCGAGGCTGCGGCGCACCGGATCGCCGAGCACTCCGACGGACTGTACCGGGCTAATCCAGGGCTAATCCCCGAGCTTCTGGTCGAAGTCCTTCGGGTGCAGGGCGAGCGCCTCGGCCTCCGCGTCGGTGAGGATCGCCTCGGCGGCACGCTTCTTCGCCTTGCGGGTGGACTGCCAGTAGTGGAACGCGGTGGGGATCACCGTGATGAGCACGGCGCCGATGAGGATCACGTCGATGTATTCGCGCACGAAGTCGCCCAGCACCGGCACGTAGCCCAGCAGGTAGCCGAGCGTCGTGAGGCCGGCCCCCCAGAGGAGCGCCCCGATGAGGTTGTAGAGCGTGTACTTGCGGTAGTCCATGTGACCGACACCGGCCGCGACCGGAGCGAAGGTGCGCACGATCGGCACGAAGCGGGCGAGGATCACGGCGAGGCCGCCGAAGCGCTCGAAGAATTTGTTGGTGCGCTTGACGTTCTCGATCGAGAACAGCCCGGTCTCCTTGCGCTCGAAGATGCGCGGGCCCGCCTTGTGACCGATGAGATACCCCACCTCGCCGCCGAGGAACGCCGCGACACCGATCGCGAGAGCGGCCCACCAGATGTCGAAGCCGATGCCCGGGTAGAAGGCGAGCAGTCCGGTGATCACCAGCAGCGTGTCGCCCGGCAGCAGGAATCCGACGAGCAGTGCGGTCTCGGCGAAGATGATGAAGCACACCACGAGCAGGGCCCACGGCCCGGCACCATGGATGATCGTCTCCGGGTCGAGCCACGGGATGAGTGCCATAGGTACCAAGGTGAACTCCAGTCGTCGGTTGCCAGTCGGCCAATCGGCGGCGGTCAGGGCGTTCTGAACAGGGTACTCGGTCGATCCTTGTCGCGGCCGCGCGCGATGGCTACGCTCGCGACTATGGGCCTGTTCGGCAACATCCCGGGGGCTGGGGTCGCGCCGCGCCCGCGCGGCAGGTTCTTGGCGGGCGGCATCCTGTTCGCGGTGCTGGCGTTGCTGCTGTTCCTCATCGCCGGGGTGATCGCCCTCGTCGGCGTCGCAGCGCAGGCGGTGCTGCAATCGCCGGAGGGCGAGGTCGGCCACGCGCTCGAGTTCGACATCGTGGCCGGCACGTATTCGATCTTCCTCACGGATGAGGTGGGTGAGGGCGCACCGGAGGTCAATCGCGCGCAGGCCCTCGCCTGCACGATCCACAACGCCGCCACCACGATCGAGGTGGACGGCGGCGGCCAGCTGATCTCGGAAGAGAGCACGGTGGGCGAACACGTCGCGGACTTCACCGCCGTGGCCGGGCCGACGAGCGTCACCTGCGGCTGGCCGGGAGCTCCGGATGCCACCGGCTACACCTTCGTCGTCGCGCCAGCCACCTCGGTGCCGGTGCCCACCGTCGTGCTGCTCGTGCTCGGCGGTCTGGCCCTCGTCGGCTCGGGGCTGAACTGGCTGCTGTGGGCGCTGCGGCGGCCCGGGCGGGTCTGAGCGCGCCGACGACCAGATCAGTCGGCGAGAAGCTCGTCGACCACGACGAGCGCGGCAGACTCAGGCCGCATAGATCTCCTCGGCCCCCTTGGCGGCAGAAGCTGCGAAGTGAGGGTTGCGGACGGCGTTGGTCATGACCAAGTCCACTGGACGGTCGAGGAGGGCCTCGAGGTCCTCCTTGAGCCCGAAGTATGCGGCGAAGGCGTCCTCCGCGTCGAGAGCAAATTCGACGAGGAAGTCCACATCGCTCAGAGAGATGTCGAAATGATCGGAAGTCGCCGAGCCGAAGATCGTGAGACGACTCACGCCATGCGCGCGGCAGGCCGCCGCGATCGCATCGCGATCCAGTGCAAGGCCAAGAGTCATGGCGGAATTCTAACGCCGACGGCCATTGGCGCACCGGTGCGGAAGGCGGGACTCGAACCCGCACGCCTTTCGGCACAGGAACCTAAATCCTGCGTGTCTGCCAGTTTCACCACTCCCGCGACGGGTCGATTCTAGGGGGCGGTCGCCGTGCGCTCCCAGTCAGTCCAGGTCGAGGTCCGCGTAGATCGCCGCGTGATCGGACGCGGCGTGCACCGCCTCGGTCATGGTCGGGTAGTGCGGGAACAGCGTGCCGTGCACGCCGCCCCACACGCCCATCCGGAACACGGCGCCGCCGACGACCTTGCCGAACAACGCGGGCGAGAGCAGCACGTAGTCGATCTTCTGGCTCGCGGAGCCGTTGCCGTAGGTGCCCGCACGGCCGTCCGTGACGAAGGCGGGATGCTCGGAGACGTCGCGCAGGCCCGCCGCGAACAGCGGGGCGAGCGGCATGCTCGACGGAGTGTCGTTGAGGTCGCCGACGACCACCACGTTCTGTACACGGGCTGTTGCAGCAGCGCGCCGAGCTTCGCGTAGGCGTCGAGCACGACGTTGCCCTCGGTCATGGGCGCCTGCACCATGATCTTCGGCCGGTCGAAGAGGTTCTCGACGTTGAAGGCGCCGATGCGGATGGACATGCTCGCTCCCGGTTCAGTCCTCGGGTGAGACGGTGTCACGGCCGTGAGGGGCGCGGCCGCCGCGATCAGGGTAGCCGGGGACCGTCGCTACGCCTAGGGTTCGTTCATGAACCTGCTTCACAAGTCGGCGGCATCCAGGGTGCTCGCGAAGGGCACGCCGATGCAGGGCACGATCGTGGGCCTGCACGTGTGGGAGTCCGGCGGCGGTGAGGACTCGCCCGTCATCCTGCACGAGGCGTATGCGGTCGAGGCCGACGGTCGCCTGTTCGCGGTGCACCAGAATCTGGAACCCAAGTCCCAGGTGCGGCTGGGCATGCCCGTGGAGTCGCGCGTCGACGGCGACAGGGCCGTGATCGCCTGGGGGCGCTACCAGGATGCAGAGGGCGACGCGTGGTCCGCGACCTTGCCGAACGTCGCCGAACTCGCACGGGCCGCCGACCACGAGGGCGGCTTGGGCGGCTGCGACGACGATGCCGAGTTCGAGTTCGCCCTCGACCTCATCGTGGAGGGGCTCGCCCGGCGGGTCGCGTAACCGTGCCTGCCGTCGGCGCCCGGTCCTGGGTCGGCGCTCGATCGGTGTCGCCGGTGCTCTCGTGAGACTCGCCGTGTTCAGGAACAGTTCCTGAGTTTCGTGGGTCGAGGATGCGACCTTGTGGGGTGATGGTCACGTGATCGTCCCGTGGCAGGGCGAAGTCATCCCATGCCGAGCGATGCGAACGGCGATTCTCGGCGAGGGGACCCACCAGATGCGCACGATAGGGCGCGCACGATGCATTTCCCATCTGCGTCGAACGCCGCACCGGTCGCGGCATTCAGGAGATGCTCCTGAATACGGCGAGTCTTCCCATGAGGCGACCAGTTCCGGCGCCGGGTGATTGCGTGGAGCGTCGGAGCCGACGAGCGCCGACGACCCCGAGAACCAGAAGACCGGGGACACGCCCGAGCTGTGGACAACGGGAGACAACCAGCTGTGGCATCCACGAGCATGGCGGCATGAACGCGCAGGCCCACATCGCCGAGCGGGTGCGCGAGCGGGTGCGGCTCGACGGCGTGGATCTCGGCGCGGACCGCGACCTCGCAGCGATGTACGTGCACGACGAGGTGCGCCGCTACAGCGAGCGGGCGCTCGGCGGTTCGCTGCCGCTGCTGGAGGACGAGGCGGAGACCGCGCGGCAGGTGGTCGCGAGCCTGACGGGACTCGGGCCGCTGCAGCCCTACCTCGACGACCCGGACATCGAGGAGCTGTGGATCAACGCGCCGGATGCGATCTTCGTGGCCCGGGATGGCGTGCCCGAGCTCACCGGTCTCGCAC
>JBAQPI010000103.1:0-2189 GCA_049305635.1 Rhodoglobus sp.
GCCTTCGCCGCCGCGCAGGAGGCCGCGATCAACGTGCAGACCGAGCAGAACAAGCTCGATGCCGCGAAGGTCTCGGCGCAGCAGAAGGTCGTGCAGGCCCAGGCGGAGGCGGATGCCAACGCGATCCTCAACGCCTCCCTCACCGAGGCGATCCTGCAACAGCGCTACCTCGACACCCTCAAGGAGCTCGCCGCGGCGGGCAACCTCGTGATCGTGCCGGAGGGGTTCAGCGGGCTCGTGAACGTCGCGCGGTAGCCCCATGCTGCTGGTCACCAACGCCCACCTGATCACTGCCGCGCCCGGCGACCCCGATGTCGTGCCCGATGGCTGGATGCTCGTCGACGACGAGGGACTCGTGCACTCTACGGGGTCCGGCACGCCACCGACGGTCGAGGCCGAGGTGCTCGATGCGGCCGGCGCCTTCGTCGCGCCTGGCTTCGTCTCCAGCCACAGCCACCTGTTCACGAGCGCGACCCGCGGGCTCGGGGTCGACCAGACCCTCTACGGCTGGTGCGACTCGATGCTCGGCTTCTTCAACCACACCAGCCCCGAGCAGATGTACTGGAGCACCGTGCACGGCGCCCTCGACTTCCTCGGCAACGGGGTGACGACCGCCTTCGACTTCACCAATCCGCGCCTGCCATGGGAGACGATGATCGAGGGGCAGCGCTCCGGCGTCGGCGAGCTGCGCTCGCTGGAGTACCTGACGCGCCAGGCCGACGCGAAGGCCGACGCCGGCATCCGCTACGTCAACGCCCTGCCCATGGACGTCACGGTCGGCACCGACGACGAGATCTTCGAGCGACTGGCCGTCGTCGTCGCCCACGACGAGGCCGCGGACCCGCGCCTGCGCTTGCGATCGGCGGTGTTCGGCGCGGTGCAATGGTCCCCGCGCCGCGACACCGCGGAGCTCGAGGTCGAGGCGATGCGCCGCTTCGGGCTCATCAACCAGGCGCACTTCCTCGAGACGCGCGAGGAGGTCGAGTTGCAGCGCAGCAAGTTCGAGTGGTACGCGGGCGCCGGTGCGCTCGGTCCCGAGCTGGTGTTCGGGCACTTCATCCAGACGACGCCCGAGATCATCGACCGCGCGGCCGAGGCCGGCTCCGGCATGAGCTGGCAGCCGGCATCCAACGGTCGCCTCGCGAGCGGCATCGCCGACATCCCGCGGATGCTCCAGCGCGGCATGACGGTCGGCGTCGGCCTCGACGACCAGGCCTGCACCGACGTCTCCGACCCGTGGCAGAACATGCGCATCGGCATCTACCAGCAGCGCGCCGCCACGGGCGACCCGCGCTCGATGATGCCCGCGGACATGCTGCGGATGCACACCCTCGGCTCCGCGCGCGTGCTCGGCATCGACGACCGCGTCGGCAGCCTCGAGCCCGGCAAGTTCGCCGACTTCCTGGTCGTCGACCCCCGCACCCCCGATATCGGTCCGCTGTGGCATCCCGTCGACAACTACGTGCTCGCCTGCGGCGCGCGCAACCTCAAGCGGGTCTACGTGGGCGGGCGACTCGTGAACGAGGCCGGGGTCTCGACGAGTCCGCTGGCTGCCGAGGCGAGCGCGCGCCTGCACGAGCAGCTGCCCGCGCTCGCGGCGAGGGTGGGCTGGCCGGCCTGAGCGGGGTGCGACGCGGGGCCATGCGGTGTGGCGCGCTCCGGCGCTCTGCCAGGCGCGTTCCCGTTGCTGCACTCGCCGCATTCAGGATCTCTTCCTGAACACCGCCCTCTGAGGAGCGGTCGTGAAGGCACGAGCTGCGGGTCGGCAGCGCCGAGCGACGCGCATCACGGCAGCCTGCTCAGTCGATCCCGCTTCTCGGGGCATCAATCCCGGCCGGAGCGCCGCCCAGACCACCCGACTGGTTGGCGGCGTTCAGGAAGTGCTCCTGTAGACCGCGAGTCGCCAGCCCACACGGTACCGCGGCGGGATCGTCACGGCCTTCCGGGCCTCGAACCCTGACCTCGCCCGACCTACTGCACCGCAGCGGTGAGCCGTGCGAGGTTGTCGAGCGTCGCCCTGACCCGGCTGCGCTGCTGCCACTCCTCGAGGGTGAGCCGGCGGCTGTTGGCACGGTAGGAGTCCTCGATCACGCGCAGGTCGGTCAGGAACTGTTCGCCGCGCACCATGACCGAGACCTCCAGGTCGAGCGTGAACGAGCGCATGTCCATGTTGCTCGAACCGATCACCG